>NZ_VPBA01000013.1:0-79647 GCF_013418945.1 Acinetobacter sp. YH12112
AGTTGTATGAGGGATAAGGGCAAATTGTAGGTTTTATCTCAGGTTCAAATTTAAGATTTTAGCAGCACTCCAAACTCTACAATTTGCGTATAGTGGTAGCTAATCACTATATCAATCAAGATACAAGCAGCATTGCTGCGCAAGGGATCGAAAATCAGATGCGTCCCTGGGCCTTGGGGCGTAAGAACTGGCTGTTTGCTGGCTCGCTGCGCAGTGGTCAGCGAGCGGCGAACATCATGACGCTGATTCAGTCAGCAAAGCTGAATGGGCTTGATCCGTATGCCTATTTAAGTAATGTGCTAAAAAGGCTGCCGACACATAAAGTGACCCAAATAGAAGAATTACTTCCACACCGCTGGAAACCCAACTCAAATTAAAAAATAGCTATGGGGCTCAGCGGACGCTTACTTAGATCGTTTACGGATGAGCCATGCTTATAGTGTTACTTTTGATAATGGTAAGGAATTTGCCGAACACAAAAGAATCACTGATGCCGGCATAGATACGTATTTTGCTGATCCTTACAAGTCTATTCAACGAGCAAGGAATGAAAATACGAATGGTTTAATCCGGCAATATCTGCCAAAACCATCATCGTTTGATGACGTGTCAAACGAACAAATAGAGCAGATAGAATTTGCACTCAACCATCGTCCTAGAAAAACACTAGGTTGGTATACGCCTAGTGAAGTTATGGCTGGTTTTTATACTGTTGCACTTGCCGCTTGAATCCGCCAATATTAATGGAATGACTTTAAATTCACTTTTATAACTAAGCAAAGCCACAATTAATCAGAAATTATGATAAGATCAGCTTTCTTAAAAAATGTGTTTTTTATAAAGATGAATTGCTTAGGTAATTTTTACTGTCTTTAGCACATTTTATTATTTTTTCTTATTTTTTAATTCACATCCTATTTTGAACAGATTTTTAATCGCTCAATTTAGGATTGTATTTGCTTATCTTTATAATGCTTATATTTCAAATCCTAAATTGTGACACTCAAAATTGGAGAGGTAATTAAGAACTCAAAACTAATGGAGATAGCAATGGATCGAATTGCAATTATTGGTGCTGGCCCAAGTGGCATGGCCCAATTAAGAGCGTTTCAGTCAGCAAAGGCCAAAGGTCTACAAGTTCCTGAAATTGTATGTTTCGAAAAACAAAATGATTGGGGCGGGCTATGGAACTATACTTGGCGCACTGGTATAGATGAACATGGGGAACCTGTCCACGGCAGTATGTACCGCTATTTATGGTCAAATGGCCCCAAAGAAGCGCTAGAATTTGCCGATTATACTTTTGATGAACATTTCAAAAAACCAATCGCTTCATATCCGCCACGTGCAGTACTGTGGGATTACATCAAAGGCCGTGCAGAAAAAGCACAGGTCAAAGATTTAGTCCGTTTCAATAGTGCCGTTCAGCATATTGCCTATGATGAAACAACGCAAAAATTCACGGTAGATGTCGAAGATTATGCACAACAACAGCACTATTCAGAACAATTTGATTATGTTGTCGTTGCATCTGGACACTTCTCTACCCCACGTGTTCCTGTTTATGAAGGCTTTGATCAATTCCATGGTCGCATTTTGCACGCACACGACTTCCGTGATGCGCTGGAATTTAAAGGTAAGTCTGTGTTATTGGTTGGCAGCAGCTACTCTGCCGAAGACATTGGTTCACAATGTTATAAATACGGTGCTAAGCAAATTTACAGTTGCTATCGCAGTAAAGCCATGGGTTTTAAATGGCCTAAAAACTGGTCTGAAAAGCCACAATTACTGCGTGTAGATGAAAATACTGCTTATTTTGGTGATGGAACATCTGCCAAAATTGATGCCATTATTTTATGCACAGGCTATTTGCACCACTTCCCATTTATTGAAGATAACCTACGCCTCAGAACACATAACTGCCTTTATCCGCAGGGTTTATATCAGGGTGTGGTGTGGGAAAAGAATCCTCGCTTGTTCTACTTGGGCATGCAAGATCAATGGTACACCTTCAATATGTTTGATGCGCAAGCATGGTTTGTCCGTGATGTGATTTTGGGCAAAATTACTTTACCAAGCACGGCAGAAATGCAGAGCCATACGCAGACCTTACATGAAAAAGAGCAGCGCCTATTGAACGATGAACAATCTGCCCGCTTCCAAGGCGATTACATCAAACGCCTGATTGCGCAGACGGACTATCCATCATTCAATATTGATGCAGTGCATGATATTTTCATGCAATGGAAAAAGCATAAAAAAGAAAACATTATGGGCTTTAGAGATAAAGTCTATCGCTCAGTAATGACTGGAAAAATGGCTAAGCCACATCACACGCCATGGTTATATGCGCTAGATGATTCTTTAGAAAGCTATTTGGAAGATGAAGCGCAGCGTGAAGCGATGTAAGGCTTAATCACAAAAAGCCACACAATACGCAGCAAAATAGCCAACAAGCCCCATAAGTTATGGTCATGGGGTTTGTTGTTTGGACTGCCACCACTCTCCGAGACAAATAAGGCCGTACAGCCTTTACGACGTAACAACCCTGATGAACATGAACCTCTCGAAGCAAAGAAAGAAATCCTTTGCCTTAAAGCACCGAACGTTTCAATTGCTTCGGTCGCTTTGCAACATGGATTGAATACAAATCTTGTATCCAAATGGATTCGCTTAATTGATGGTAAGCCAGGGAATGATCGCTCACCACTACCGAATAAACCTGCATTTATTGCCTTATCTTGCTCTGCACCATTAGATCCTACTCCTACTGACATGTTAACGGTTCAAATTACTTTACCCCACTCAAAAGCAGAAATTGGCTTGAAATGGGCTTTGTTGCATAAATATGTAAGCATCTGATTTAAATAAATTTAATTTTGGATCAAAAAATAATCAAAACCTTTAAAATCATATAGTTATAAAATCTTTGTGCAACAAAGCCGAAAAAATATAAAAAAATCAGAACCCTAAAGGTCTGATTTTTTAATCTCTATCATTCATGACCCAATATAGTCACCTTCAGGAGACCATTTTTCTTCATAACTAGGATACTCGTCATCATCCTGATCATAATACGTATCCTGCTCGTAATAAGGCTCATTTTGATAGACATCGTTATGCTCATAGCTATAAGGCTCATAATTATCTTTTTGATAATCATCGTCTTTATCGTCCGATGAAAAACATGAAACCAACAAAAAGAGGATAAAAGCCAATCCTAGAAGCATTTGGAAGATTTCCCAAGCCTTTGCTAAGACCTGCTTTATTCGAATCCACAACTCAGACACATGAAAATCCACTATTTCATCAAGCGTAAGAACTGAGGATTGTTCACCTTCATTTGCAGATTATTTTTGTATTCTTCAATCGTTCCTCGAGCACAGAAACGTTTACCAACCATGCCATCAATGCGACCAAAACGCTCTTCAAACCATTTGTAGTTATTGTCCCAAACTAAAAGCGTTAGCGTTTGATTCGGATACTTTCGATCAAGATTCAAATAATGGCGATTTTCAAAATGTTTAACTTCTGCCAATTGACCACAAGCCATGACTGTCTTACCAACATGGAACGGTGCTTTAATTGCCTCAATTTTAGCTTCCTGAGCGATAGTGCTGACACTTGCTAAAGACAGTAGAGACGTGACTAAAATTTTTTTTAGCATGAGATACACCTTACTTATTTAATGATTAGAAACCTGATTTTCTGGAGAGCGAATAACAATTTGAGGAATACCTTTGTAGCTTTCGATTAAGCCAGAGATACAAATATTGCTACCCTCTGATGCTGGCATGATGTTGTTTGACCACATCACCGCGCTGAATTTATGTTTTGGATATCTTCCACCAAAATTTATATATGTTGCTTTTGCTGTTTGTGAAATTTGACTGACTTCACCACAGACAGTCGTATTTTCCCCAATATATGCATCGGCTTCATAGACTGAAATCTGACTGGATGACGATAAATTTGTATCGTCTATATTTCCTTCAAATGGATTTGCGACAGTCGGTTCAACAATCTCTCTTAGTTGAGCAACAGGTTGAATTTCAGATGGTGTACTTTCTACCTGTTGTTTATTGGCTACTACAGGAGTAAATCTCTCAGGTAAATTTTGATTTTCCTGACCAATTAATGATTCTTCTTGTGACGGAACAGTAATTTCATCTCCTATTGAAGAAGTACCATAATCTGCTTCAGACCTCGAATCACTTTTCGAAACTATCAAGTAACCTACTATCAAAACGATGAAAACAATTAGGCAAGCAATCATAGCCTTGTAGTGCTTATTCTTACGCATTTGTTCTTGGTAAATAGGATCAAGCCCAGCTTGCTTTCTCAGCTCTAAGTCTTGTTCAGCTTTCTGTCGCTGTACCTCTAGCTCTTGTTCAGTTTTCTTTCTCTGTTCTTCTAAGGCTAATGCATCTCGTTTTTTCTTTTGCTCAAGATCGTATCGCTCTTTTTCTTTCAGCTCCTGATAGGTCTCTGAAAAAAAATTGCAAATACTTAGAACAATCATGACTGCTACGAAAATTGCAAAACCAATAGCAAATTCAAACATTCTGTTTCTCTTTAAATGATTTGTTCCAATGAGCCCACAATCATCTGCGGTTTACCCTTGTACTCTTCAATCATCCCTTTCACGCAGAGTGTATTATTTTCTACGTTTTGAAGTTGTTGACTGACATCCGAATTATTGTTCCAAATCACAACAGTAAAGGTCGGATTAGGATAAGGTCGATCAAAATTCAAATAAACTCCTTTAGAGAATTTTTTGTATTCTGCAACTTGACCACACACAACTTTATGCTCACCGACATATTGTGAGCTTTGTGAAGCTTCAATATAGTTCTTAGCAGGACGATGAGCACTTAAGTCATTTTCCTGTTCTGAAAAACCATCAGAAGACTGAAGTGCTAAAATCTCATTGTTTGGAGTTGTTGTTTTTGACTGAACATAGACTACAGCACCGAGTACAATTGACGCCATTACGCCAGCACCCATAAGAACATACTTACGTATTTCTTTTTTGACTGAGCCTAATTGTTCATTTTGTTGAACTTTGATATCCGTTAATTCTTTCCGAACTCTCTCGAGCTCTTTCATATGGTTCTGCTTGAAGGTGTTAAGACCACTACGGACTTGACCCAGCTCACCTGTTATATCAACTGATTGATCTTGACTGTCTTTGACTCGGAGTCTTTCGTATTCTGCAATTTTTGCTTCATATTCTTGAATGAGGCTTTGAATCTGCTTCTGCTTTGAAGCATCAGTAATTTGTCGATTTGCTTGTGCTTTTAAAGCTTGACGTATTTCAGAAATGACTCGTTGCTGTTGGTTAAATGCTTTTTTATTCGTATAACGCAACACAATACCAAACTGTTGGATCAAATCATTTTGGCGTTCTAGGAAATCGTTAAACTTTTCATAACCTTTATTATTGATTTTGGCATAACCATCTAGTTCAATCGGTAGTTTATAACCTTTTGTTTCGTTGATAATCATGAAATCGATATAGCGATTACCTGCATTACTGTCTTTAAATGGAAATTGAGCAACAACATCATTGGGCGTAATTTCTGGGATTTGGCTTAAAATTTCATCGACAAATTTTTCTTCATATCCGACGATATGCTGAATTTTGTATCGATTTTCGTATTTCCATTTTTGCCAATCTAACATCATAGTTACCCAAAATTATTATTTAACCAATTAAAGACTTAGAATAGTCCGTAGAAACCAACAAAAATATATGTCTATAGTGAATACAATGAGACTTTTCTTATTCACTATCGATAAGACTTCATTGCGCTACCATTTTACTTTTCAAGTATTTTTAGGCAAGTCTACGTGAGAACACATCGACTTCAAATGTTCAAATTAAGATCGATATAAACCCTCATAAGCACACTTGAAGTTTAAAAATCACAAGTCTTTTTGTGAGTAATTTTGATTAAACAAACATCTGCTGTAACCAGCCTTTTATACCGCACGGATTCTGTATTAAAAATTTTTTATTCATCTTCAAAAGTTTGTCTAAGTGGGTTATTAAGAGAATACTTATAAAAAACTTTTAATTTCTCTATCGTCATTGGAATACCATTTACAGTTTTATGGAGCATGGCATGACAATTTGGGCAAACAGGTCGTAAATCTTCTTTAGGATCTACTTCATATTCTTTGCCAATGTCATGTAACGGCTCGATATGATGTACATGGATAAAATCTTTAGCAAATGCCCCATAGGTATGTTCAAAACGGCTTTGTTGCACAAAGATTTCATAACCATATGATTTTAAAAGTTTTGATTGTTTTTGATCCAAAATTAAATTTATTTAAATCAGATGCTTACATATTTATGCAACAAAGCCCTTATTTGCTTACATTTTCTTCAATAACATCATAAGCCGTTCCTGCACCCCATCCAACAATCTCAGATGTACCTTTAGCGGCAATAGCAGCTCCAGCAGCAACAATACCAATTAATCCTGTTCCACCTGTCGCAAGTCCGACAATTAAATAACTTGCATAAATTCCAAAACCAATACCAGCGCCAACTTTAGCAGTCTCAACAACTGTTGTTCTTGCTTTGTCTTCGGGTGCAGCTTCATACACTTTTATGCTCGAACCTACAACATCCGTAGCAATAGACACATAACCCGCTATCTTTAGTTGTGTCGCAAACTTACCTATTTTGCCCATTTCTTTGGCGTATTCTTTGAGTCCACCTTTAAAGTTATTGTCTCTAACCAATGCCGATTGCTTCAACATACGGCGCATATTGGTAGTTTTAATCGACTGATCCCAACGCAAGAATTTCTTAGTTCCTTCGTTATCTAACTCCCTATACAAGTTTGCATACTTCTGTTTGAACTGGGTAAAGTTTTTAGGGTTTGCTAACCCTAAGCCTTTGGCTTGTTCTTCAGCATACTTTAGAGCGAGTTCACCATGTATTCGATATTTTCGACTGGTTTTCTCTTCTGCCATTACTAAGGCAGCATCTGAAAGGTCTCTTATCTACCTCCCCCAATAAATCAATACTTTATCTAAATATCTTGCTGTAAAATATATCCTGCTACTAAAAGCAATAATCCCAAACCTGATGAAATAAAAATAAGATATTGAAAAATAAAGTAAAACCTATACCCACTAAGCAACTCTACTAACTGCCCCTTATTTAACTGGTAATAAAACTCCTTGCCATACAACTTTTTAAAAGATTTATTATATTTAATATTTAATACCTCTCTCCAAAAAGTAGTTGGTAGAAAACTAAGGGCGATAAAATCAAAAGGTTCTAAAGGACTACTATATTTTTTCTCATTATTAAATATAATTTTGCAAACACCCCTTAAATTAATATTTAAATATATATAAAATACCAAATACATGAATATAGAAAGAAGAATAAATATAAAACCAAAAGCGAACAAGGCAAATATATGATCTGAAACCAATAAGTTGATAATTTTATTCATTTATACTTTCCACTTTATCATACATATATCCCGCACCAACGCCAGCAATTTCTGATGCACCTTTCGTAGCAAGTGCAGCCGATACTGCTACAATTCCAATAACAATTAATCCTGTGCCACCTGTAGCCAAACCGACAATTAATGCTGCTGTAAATGTGCCAGCAACAATTCCAGTTCCTAACTTTGCTGTCTCAACCACTGTTGTTCTTGCTTTATCTTCAGGTGCAGCTTCATATACTTTTATGCTTGAACCTACAACATCCGTAGCAATAGACACATAACCCGCTATCTTTAGTTGTGTCGCAAACTTACCTATTTTGCCCATTTCTTTGGCGTATTCTTTGAGTCCACCTTTAAAGTTATTGTCTCTAACCAATGCCGATTGCTTCAACATACGGCGCATATTGGTAGTTTTAATCGACTGATCCCAACGCAAGAATTTCTTAGTTCCTTCGTTATCTAACTCCCTATACAAGTTTGCATACTTCTGTTTGAACTGGGTAAAATTTTTAGGGTTTGCTAACCCTGAGCCTTTGGCTTGTTCTTCGGCATACTTTAGAGCGAGTTCACCATGTAATCTGTAAACCCGATGCGCTTGTCCCTCAACCAATGATAAAGAAGCATCAACCGCCATCTTTTGCTCAAAAAATCCATCTTCTTCTTGCTTATTAAATTTAATCGTTAGGGGATGGTCATTTTCTTCAAAGATATTTTTATTAATAATCTTGGCGTTTTCTCTCAATAATGCATCGTAGAAAAATTCATAGTTTTGTGCGAAAAACACCGCATCAAAATCTTTATCCTTTTTCATTTGCTCTAAATTTTGATGTGCCTGCTGTGCTTGCTTTTTATATTCGGGTAATTCCTTCGCTGTGGTTGAATTTGAGATAATTACCACCTGCCCAGGCTGCAAAACACCCATTGAGACCAAATTAGTCAAATGTGGATTGTTCGCTTTTAAAATTCCCCAATCTTTTTCCGTCAATGGCTTTTTAAATACTCGCTGCGCCCAAGTCATCACAGGTTCAGACTTTTTAACCAAATACCACGCAACCTCACCGTCATTGATTCGTATTTCTTGTATATTTTCTTTAACGTTTTCTGTTTTTCTGACTGTCGTTTTAAACTCAAAAAAACTCCATTTATTGGGTTCAGGATAGGCTTTGGCGGTAAGCGTTTTAATGACCTCGCCCCGATATTTGATTTTATACATCAACAGTCGATTCGGTTGATAGATATGAAACCATTTACCAAATCCTTTTTGGTCGAAGCTTCCTTCGTCTTTGAAAATTGTCTTGCCTAGTTCTCTGTTAACAACTAAAAACTGGAAGGAAAAGTCTTTATATTGCAGAGGCGGATTTACTTTAAACTGTAATCGTGAATAGTACGTTGCCATGTTATTCTTCTTCTCCACCGACTTCTTGTGCTTCTTCGATTTCACTCGCCATCACATAAGTCACAAGATCTTGAGCTGATGGTGTTGTATTCAGTTTCATTAAACCTTCGGCATTGGTTACGCCTTTCTGCAAATTACCTGCTTGATCAATAATAAAATAAGGTTTATTTACCAATGGAATATTGTCTTTCGTTTTCACTAAATATTGAAGAATATAAGGTTGGTTAGCGATAGGCAAGATCGGAAGTTGAGTTGAAACTTTCGCCCCATTCTTAAACAAATGCTGTCCAGCTTTTGCTTCGAATTTTGCAGGGGTAATAAAAGTAATTCCATCTTTATTAATAATTATTTGAGAGCCACCAGCCATTTTATGTCCTTTTAATTTGACAATAATGGTCGTGAGAATACAATAAAATCCCAATCAGAGCATTAACTTTCTCGTATGACGTTTATCATCTCAATCCAATTAGAAGATAGTATTATCGTTGCTGCGGATAAACGTGAAGCAGCCGAAGATTATGAATTCCTCTCGGATGATTCAGATAAGCTCTATTTTTGGAAGGATGGCATCATTGCTGGCACAGGGGAAAAAACAGTTTTAGATCGTGCAGTTGAGTTCTTTATTAAATTATCCAAATCCAATCTTGAAGACCTGCCAAAGTGCCTAAAAATATCAAGAATGATGCGAGAGTTAGAAGCACATCATTTCCATATTCAAAACTCAAAATTGACCTATTCTGAATATACTGAAACAGGTGCGCAACTTACATCAATACAGCCTGATGAGCATGGTGAATACATCGTAAAGAAATTTAAAACCAACGAGATTATATTATCTTTCTTCAATCCTGATATTTCAGCAATCATTGCGAATCTACAGGATTTATATGCCAATCTTAGACCATATTCTTCATTTGAAAATCAGAATGACTGGATCAATCATTATTTGAATCATTTGTGTCCAATTTTTAAGATTCAAGCTCACAAAGATAATTTAATGAGTCCTTGTTTTGATGTGTATTTTCAAAATAAAGAGACCTATATATATGGACATATTACCAATACACATACGACATTAGACAGGCTTTGTTGCATAAATATGTAGGCATCTGATTTAAATAAATTTAATTTTGGATCAAAAAATAATCAAAACCTTTAAAATCATATAGTTATAAAATCTTTGTGCAACAAAGCCGTATCGGCTTATAACCTAGAATATGTATTCTTGACTTATATAAACTTTATTTGCTCGAACGCATAAATGCTGTTTATCCTGAATGGATTCCTGCCGTTGTGTTCTACCAAGAAGTTTTAGAGTTTGAATATCTAGAAACGGTCAGAATCTTAAGGGAATATCTTGCAACAATATAATCAGTCACCAAACTTGAACCCTAACAGCTCAACTGTGTTAAAAAAATATGGTTTTTGCCCCCGCATATGTAAGCCCTACTATGTACAGACCAAAGGTAAGTTGAACGCTTTAATGAATACCTCAAATCGAGACTATATTAATGGCTCAACTAACACCATCTGACGCTGCTATCGGATTCCCTAACCGCTCTGAGGATCAACTACAGCCTAAAAAACTGGCAAGCACTCTGGCCGCTATCTGGTTGATGGTAACTTACCAATCAACATAAGAAGCATTGCTTCATAAGGGATCTAAAATCAGATGTGTTCCAGGGCCTTGGGACGTAATAACTAGTTATTTGCTGGCTCGATGAGCAGTTGTCAGCGAGCAGCTAATATCATACACCTGATTCAGTCAGCAAAGCTGAATGGACTGGATCCGCATGCCCAATTAAGTGATGTGCCGAAAAGGTTGCCGATACATAAAGTGACCCAGATTGAAGTATTACTTCCACACCGATGGAAACCCAACTCAAATTAAAAAATAGCTATGGGGTTTAGCGAATGCTTACAGAATAATGTTGATTTAAGCTGCTTACCATTTGCTTACCAGAATCTAAAAACAAAAAAACCACTTACGATTAGTACACGTAAGTGGTTGTTTTATATGGTGGGCCCAGACAGACTTGAACTGTCGACCAACGGATTATGAGTCCGCTGCTCTAACCAACTGAGCTATAGGCCCTTTTCACTGAAATTGTTATATATCAACAAGTTCAGGCGCCATGAATACTATCGAAGATTTTTTTAAAATACAAGCCCTTTCAAAATCGCTTGTACAGTAAGACAACAGTTAACCAGAAGCTTAAAAATTAGCAGGAAATTGCACAACATCATCTCATCAAGCATTGCACTGAAACTGCGCTCATATCATGAGAGGTAAATTCGAAATTTATTTTTTTAAGATAAAAAAGCAATAAATCAATAAAAAATTATACTTTTTTGAAATAACTTTATATCGTGAGTACAAAAACTTATAAAGTATTCGTATTGCTGAAATTTTAAACTCTTTTTGAGTTCAGTGACTTTTCTTTGCGCGATTCGAACACAAGTTCAGCAATAGACCAAAGCACAATCACCATTAAAATGAGCGAAGCAACAATTAGTGCGGTCAAATATGTCATTTTGCTATTCCTGTTGAGGTTAAGCCTAAAGTTGGACATTGGCCTGAACTACGACCTATCTACGACAAAAGTCTAATGCTTAAATTATCTGCTGAATAGCTTTTTTTTCACTTTTTTAATAGTAATTTTCTATATACTCATTTATTTTAAGTCTTAATAACTTTTAATTTATATCTAAAAACAATAAGTTGTTAGATTATATTCTGCGGCTAAACAGGTCTTTATTTTTTCTGCACAGTTGCACAAATTAACCCTTGACTCTAAAGCCCAACAAGCACAAATTATGCGCTTTCGTTTGTTTTACTCTGTACCCATGTTAAAAAAATTTATTGGCGAAGCTGCATTTAAAGTTGCCGGATGGAGCTATAACGTCGAACCTGATATTCTGGAAGATAAACAGGTCATTATTGGTTTTGAGCATACCTCGATGCTCGATGCAGTGCTATCACTGGCCATCTTCCAAATTTTCGACATGAAAATTCATACCTTAATCAAGAAAGAATTATTCAAAGGTCCACTTAAACCGGTACTTGAAGCCGTGGGCGGTATTGCGGTTGATCGTAAAGCCAATCAGGACATCGTGGGACAAATGGTGGAGCTGTTCCAGCGCAATGAAAAATTCAATCTGGTGATTGCTCCTGAAGCGACCCGTGCCAAAAATGGTGAAGCACGTAAGCCAATTCGTACCGGTTTCTGGCATATTGCCAAAGCCGCCAATGTGCCGATTGTGCTGATGTATGCCAACTCTAAAACCAAGCAAGGCGGGATTTTTGGTAAAATTTATCCAACCGACCTGGCGCATGATCTCGCGCTGATCAAACAGCTCTATAAAGAAAACACCGGATTGGATATTATTATTCCAGACGTGAAAACAGCGTAAATTTTTCAGTTAAAACTTAAAACCCTGCCCTTTTTTCAGAAAAAGGGCTTATGGTAGAATCTGTGCAATTCGATCGGCATACAGCCAATCTACAAGGAGCATATTTCGCATGGCGGGTCATTCCAAGTGGGCCAATATCAAGCATCGTAAAGCCAAACAAGATGCTAGTCGTGGTAAGTTGTTTACCAAATACATTCGTGAACTGACAACTGCTGCTAAACTCGGCGGTCCGGATGCAGGGAGCAACCCTCGCTTACGTGCTGTAGTCGAAAAAGCATTATCAGTCAACATGACACGTGATGTGATTAACCGTGCGATTCAACGTGGTGCTGGCGGTGAAGATAACGATGACTTAAAAGAAGTCACCTATGAAGGTTATGGTGTCGGCGGTGTGGCCGTGATTGTTGAAACCATGACTGACAACTTAAACCGTACCGTACCAGACGTTCGTCACTGCTTCTCTAAAACCGATGGTAACTTAGGCACCAACGGTTCAGTGGCCTTCTTATTCACCAAACGTGGTGAAATTACGTTTGAAGATGTGTCTTTAGAAGATCAGATCATGGACGTGGCATTAGAAGCCGGTGCAGAAGATATTGAAGTCTCTGAAGATGAAATTCTGGTGATTACCACTCCAGAAACATTTGGTACCGTTCAGGATGCTTTAGCAGCAGCAGGTTTAAAATCTGACAATGCTGAAGTGGTGATGAGCCCATCAACCAAAGCTGAAATCACCGACATCGATCAGGCTAAGAAAATCATGAAGATGATTGATATGCTTGAAGATCTGGATGATGTTCAGAACGTTTATACCAACGTTGAATTCTCTGATGACGTTTTAGCAGCCTTAGATGCTTAAAACTTACAGATAAAAAACGCGCTCATCTGGCGCGTTTTTTATTTCTTAGAAATTAAACTTTATTGAGCAAATTCGAGCAGTTTAAAACATTATATTCTTTAATGACGAAGCTCGAATGCAGCGCCACCACATGGTCAATTTTACCAATGCGTTTGAGTAAAATTTCACTGTAGTTTTCCATATCCCGCGCAATCACTTCTACAATAAAGTCAGCGGTTTGCCCGGTCACCAAAAAGGCATTAATCACTTCGGGAATATTTTCCAGTTCTTCCAGAAACTTGGCAAAGGTATCGGTATCATGTTTACTCAGCGACACCTGCAACAGGACATGCAGACTAAAGCCGAGTTTCTGGTAATTAATTTCCCGTTTTAAACCTGAAATAATATTATGATCAATCAGGCTTTTAATCCGGCGATGTACCGAACTCACCGACAAATTCACCCGCTCCGACAATTCATTTAAATTGACATCTTCATGACTTAAAATTTCAAGAATATGCTTATCAAAGCGATCCAGTTCCATTTTTATACTCTTTTTAACAAGCAATGACACTTTATAATTTTAGCCGAATCAGTACCACAACAATATTTATTTCTCATTATTTTTTCATCTATTGAAATTTTTTTTCAAGATATGATGTGCAGACACAACTGTAGCCTAACGGATCAGACCTCTGCCATTTATCTTGATCTTTTAAAAACAGATAAACGGTTAGCTTCAATAAACCGCTGTTTTCTCAAAAATTTCCTTCTCTCTACTGCGTTTAAATTGCCTTCTCTGCCCAAATACAGCTAATTCCAGAACGTTCATCTTTTACAAGTGTATACAAATAGATTAAAAAAAGATGCGTTTCAACACCAGCAAAACAAAAACATAAGAACACAAGGAATCGTCTTCATGGCTTTTAAATCTTTCAGTTTGCTGAAAAGCAAGCTCAGCCCGGTTTTAACTGTCGAAACCCAAACCAGCAGCTTTTTCAGTGGCATCAGCTCGACCTTGTCGAACTGGTTTGGACAACTCACCAGCCCCTCTACCCCCAACCCTCGACAGCTTATTGCAAAGTCTGTTGTCTGGAAACAGCCTGGACAGTAGCAGTCTTAGCAATTTAATCAGCCAGTTTACAGGAAGTAATAGCGGCAGTTTGGATATTTCTAGCCTGATTAATCAACTGACCCAAGCCAATGGGGGCAGTTTTGATCTGGGCTCAATTAGCAATTTAATCGGTGGTCTGATTGGCGGTGATACTGCTGATCTGGATTTTGAAGCCATCAGCCAGCTGATTGGTGGCTTGATTGGCGGTAATACGGGCGACCTGGATATTGGTACCATTGCTGACCTGGTCGGTGGTCTCATCGGCGGTGGTGCCGGCGACTTTGATATTGGCGCAATCGTAGAACTGGTGAGCGGCCTGATGGGTGGTAGTTCGGGCGATCTCGATATTGCAGCGATTGCTGATCTGGTCGGTAGTCTGATTGGCGGTGGCGCCGGCGACTTTGATATTGGTGCAATTTCAGAACTGGTCGGTGGCTTAATCGGTGGTAATACGGGTGAAAAAATTAACCTTGAAACGATTTCTGAACTGTTTGAAGGACTCATCGGCAATAACACAGCTGATCTGAACCTTGAAACACTGACCCAGTTATTTGAAGGCTTAACAGGTGGCAGCAGTGAGTTTGACTTAAGTGCCTTACTTGGCGGTCTCCCAGACATCGGCAGTGGTTTTGATTTAGGTGGCTTACTGGAAGGTCTGACTGACGGTGGCACAGACTTTGACCTAGGCAATCTTACTGACAGCTTGGGCGATGCATTTGGTTCAACTGACTTTAATCTGGAAGATCTGTTACAAGGCGCCAGTACAGGAGCAGACAGCAGTCTGAGTCTGGACAACCTGTTACCTGAACTTCAAGAAGCTCTGCAATCGACCAGTACAGAAAGCAGTAGCAGCAACTTTGACCTGCTCAGCCTTGCGCCGCAACTGCCTGCAATTGATCTGGATTCATCTACCCCATTCATTTAATGGATTTGATAAAGTCATAAAAATACGCGCTACAGGCGCGTATTTTTTATGGTTGCCGTTTAGATACCGCGCCAGTCCACACGGGCATGACGCTCGGTCTGATAAATTCTCAGTACATATTGCCCTAAAGGTAAATCACTGAGCTCCTGTTTAAATTGCAGGAATTGTTCGGACAAGGTTTCGCCCTGCTCTTTTTCCCACGGTGTATCCTGAATTTCCAGAATCGGAGCCAGCATGGAACAGACCGCAATATCCGCCAGGCCTAAACGCTCACCGACAAAATATGCGCCGCCATTGGCTATCAGACGCTGGTTTAATTCGGCTATTAAACGGCGCATTTCCCGTTCCGATTCATCAACCTTGTCCTGATCCAGCTGATAGCCTTTGGAAATCAGCATCTTCATAATCGGTTTGGAGTATTTTTCAAATTGACGTAAATAACCTTTTTCACCAATCAGCAAATCTAAAGGCTGCTCACTTTCAGATAAAGTATGTGCCAAGCCCCAGCGACGAACGTGATAGCCCAGAGTCGAGGCCAACTGGTCAATCTCCAGTGCTTCATTGCGCTGTGTCGGGTCTGGGCGTAATAAGGTATGCTCCGGATACACCTCATCTAAATACAGGGCAATTTGGGTACTGTCCGCAATCCATTGATCCTGATCGCGTAAAATCGGCAGCTTGTTTTGTCCGGTTTTTAGCTTGGCAAAAGCACGATGCACACCCGGAATTAAGTTCTGCGCGTTATAATCCAGTTCCTTATGATCCAGCAACCAGCGTGCTTTTTCACAAAAATGAGATAAAGGAAACTGGTACAAAATACGCATATCTTCTCCGTCAATTTTTATTTTTTGTTCAATAATTTGAACAGCCAACATCCATTGGCTACTTTAGTCATACTGCTGCCGAAAAACAATGCGCTTTTTATTCAAAAATCGCCGGTATTCGGCCAAACGCTTCATCAAGCGTATTTAGGTCAGGCTATCCTGTTTAAAAATCAACACAGATACGGCACGCATTACTCCACCATCCGCAGCACATATTTCAGAAATATGCTTTTTCAACAAACATCCCCGCCATGACCTGACTTTATGCTGGCTTTCATGTAAAATCAGCGACAATTTTTGAATAACACTTTGTGAGTCATTTCATGGGTTTTAATTGTGGTATTGTAGGTCTGCCTAACGTTGGTAAATCGACTCTTTTCAACGCCTTAACCAAAGCTGCAATTGCTGCTGAAAACTTCCCGTTCTGTACCATTGAGCCAAACACCGGTATTGTGCCGGTGCCGGATGCGCGTTTAGACAAACTGGCGGCCATTGTAAACCCACAACGTGTCCTGCCGACCACCATGGAATTTGTGGATATCGCCGGTCTGGTTGCAGGTGCTTCAAAAGGTGAAGGTCTGGGTAACCAGTTCCTCGCCAACATCCGTGAAACTGACGCGATTGCTCACGTGGTGCGTTGTTTTGAAGATGAAAACGTCATTCACGTCAATGGTAAAATTGACCCGCTGGACGATATTGCCACCATCAACACTGAACTTGCGCTGGCCGACTTAGAAACGGTATCGAAAGCCGTGACCCGTTTAACCAAAACAGCCAAAGGCGGCGACAAAGAAGCAGTTGCGACCAAAGCCGTTTTAGAAAAAATCCTGCCATTACTGGATGAAGGCAAACCGGCACGTGCAGCCAATCTGGACGATGACGAACGTAAACTGATTCGTGGTTTTGGTTTATTAACCTTAAAACCAACCATGTATATTGCCAACGTGGCGGAAGATGGCTTTGAAAACAACCCGCACTTAGATGCAGTACGTGAACTGGCAGCAGCTGAAAATGCGATTGTAGTACCACTCTGCAACCAGATTGAAGCCGAAATTTCATTATTAGAAGATGATGAACGTGCTGAATTCTTAGAAGCGATGGGTATGGAAGAACCTGGCCTGAACGTGGTCATCCGTGCAGGTTATGGCTTACTCGGCCTACAAACTTACTTCACTGCCGGTGTGCAGGAAGTACGTGCCTGGACGGTGAAAGTCGGTGCAACCGCTCCACAAGCAGCAGGTGTGATTCACACTGACTTCGAAAAAGGCTTTATCCGTGCTGAATGTGTGGCCTATGATGACTTCGTACAATACAACGGCGAAGCTGGTGCCAAAGAAGCAGGTAAATGGCGTTTAGAAGGTAAAACTTACATCGTACAAGACGGTGATGTTTTACACTTCCGTTTTAACGTGTAATCGCCTGATATCAATGAAAAACCCTCAAATATTTGAGGGTTTTTTATACTCTTTTTTTTGAAGAGCAATCTTTGGCTCACCACAGTTTAAGCAAGAAAATTAATCAATCAGCGAGCCGATCTTGATGTCTTCTTTGATTTACTGAGATATTATTGAATTTCCTGCGCTTCCCAGTTTTCGAAAGTGCTTGATTCCAGTGCACTCCTCCGCACTACAAGTGCTCATCAATTCCAGAACTGCACCAGAATATTACAAGGTTGATGGTGTAGTGTAATTGCTGTTCTTAATTGCAAAGATCAATTCAATACGGCGCAGCCATTAAAAAAGCGGAGCCAGAACTCCGCTTATTGATGCTTCAGGATGCTGTTGCAATCGCATTGCCTTTTTGTTTGGGATCGGTATTGCCCAGTTCCGGATGGGCAATTGCATCGGCACATTGCTGTTTATCACGTTCATAATCGGCCTGTTTCTGGCTTACCGTTGCGCTACTTTCTAACGTCGCACGCGCCCAGATTTCCAGGCTGGTGAGTGCTTTACGGCATAAAGCATATTTACCTTCGGTGACTGAATCGGTCATTTTGACGTTAATGCGCCATTCGGTACTTAACTGGCGTGCTGGTTTGCGTACATTATCTTCTATTAAATTGCGCTGTTTGCGATAAACATAAGGTTCCACCTCATTCATCAGCTTCCAGGCCGCTTCTGCATACGCCGTTGCATCATTGGTCAGTTTCGGTGCAGGTTTAATTTCCGGCTTTTCACCGGACTGATCGCCCCCACAGGCCTGTAATAACAGGCTACTGCCCAGTACAGTTGCAACCACAAATTGACGTGTTTTGAACATCCACATATCTGGCTCGCTTCAACAAACATTTCGGCACTATGCTAGTGAATTCGGGTACAATACACAATCATCATTTGACTCCTTGTTCAACTCTCCTTCAGGTGTGTCGTGTCTGAACACAAAACGCTTTCCACACAGCCAGCCGGTTTTTGGCAAGGCGCTAAAGATAGCCAAGCCATTATTTTTACTTATCTCCCCGTTTCTTTTGCATTTGGCGTTTCGGCGACCCAATTCGGTTTTAGCGCCTGGGAAGCCCTGTTTTTATCCTGCACCATGTATGCCGGTGCCAGCCAGTTTCTGGTGGTGGCCCTGTTAGGCAGCGGCACCTCCATCTGGATGACCGCCCTGACTGTCATTGCACTGGATATTCGCCATCTGCTCTATGGCCCGGCCTTAACCAACCTGATTCAGGACCGGCTCAATTTAAAGAAAACCGCGATCTGGGCCTGGGGCCTGACCGATGAAGTCTTTGCTTCCGGCATGATCAAGCTGTCGCAGCGCCGGCAACAATGGTCGGAATCCTGGATGCTCGGCTTAAGTCTGTTTAGCTGGATGTCATGGGCGCTCGGTTCTTTACTGGGCGGTCTGTTTGCCGATCAGGTCAGTAAGCTGCCGCAGTTTTTACAAGCCGCACTGGATTTCCTGTTACCGGCCCTGTTCCTGAGTTTCCTGCTGGCCGCCTTTGAGAAAAAACATACCTTTGTGGTCAGTGTGACTTTGGTGGTATCTGCCATCGCCTGCTATTTCATTGACCTGTCCGCTGCCATCTTTATTGGTATTTTATCGGGCATTTTTGCAGGTCTGTTCAAACACTATGTCTTAAAACAACCGGATGATGCATACGCAGGAGGCTCACATGAATCTTGAAATTATTCTGGTCGGGATTGTGGTCGGCATCGCCAATTTTGCTTCACGCTTTGGACCGTTTTTTGTGATTCAGAAGTTTCAGCAGGACTCACAAAAACGGGGTGCCCTCTGGCTAAAGATTGCTTTGGGTTCAATTGGTATTGCCGCAATCAGTTCAATGCTGGTGGTCGCGACCTTGCCACCGTTACTGGAAACGCCCAATAAAAGTTTTGCCATGCTGGTCGGATTTATAGTGCTGGCCGGGCTGTATTTTAAATACAAGAAAATTGTACCGGCCACCTTGACTGCGGCCGTGACCTATGGCCTGATTTATACCTATATTCCATTTTCCTTCTAGGTTTTGACTTCAACACCAGACCCATTGACGCAGGGCTGCAGTTGTGCTGCGTTTTCAACACTGTATTTCCTCTTGCCCACTGCGTCTAAAAATTGTTGGACAAAATCACGATTTTCTCCGAATCGGCACTAACATCGCGGTGCAGTTCTGCTATGCTAAAAGCCCATAAAATCAAGCATGGATGAATTACATGAGCGTGACGATTGGTACTCCTCTTCAAGCTTCGGCATTTAAAGTATTGCTATTGGGTTCAGGAGAATTGGGGAAAGAGGTGGTGATTTCTTTACAGCGTTTAGGTGTAGAAGTGCATGCCGCCGACCGATATGATCATGCCCCTGCCATGCAAGTGGCGCATCATGCCCATACCATTAATATGGCCGATCCTAACGCACTGAAACAGCTGATTGCTCAGGTGCAACCGCATCTGATTGTGCCGGAAATTGAAGCTATTGCCACAGAAGTGCTGCTGGATATTGAAGCGCAAAACGTTGCTACCGTGATTCCATCAGCCAAAGCAGTCAATCTGACCATGAACCGCGAAGGCATCCGCCGTCTAGCTGCAGAAGAACTGGGACTGCCAACCTCTGCCTACCGTTTTGCCGACTCGCTGGAAAGCTTCCGTGCAGCCTGTGATGATATTGGCTATCCAAACTTTGTGAAGCCGGTGATGTCCTCCTCAGGCAAAGGCCAATCCCGGGTAAAAAGCTTTGATGAAGTCGATGCCGCCTGGGACTATGCGCAAACCGGTGGCCGTGTGAATCAGGGCACCGTGATTGTTGAATCGCAGATTGATTTTGATTTTGAAATTACCCTACTCACGGTACGCTCTAAACATCCAGAAACTGGTGAAATTGAAACCTCATTCTGCGACCCGATTGGCCATCGTCAGGATGCCGGTGATTATGTCGAAAGCTGGCAGCCACAACCAATGAGCAGCCAGGCCTTAGCAGAAGCCAAACGTATTGCCCACAAGGTTACCACCGCACTTGGCGGCTGCGGTATTTTTGGGGTAGAACTGTTTGTCAAAGGCGATCAAGTGTGGTTTAGTGAAGTGTCACCTCGTCCACACGATACCGGTTTAGTCACGTTGGCCTCACAATACCAGAGTGAATTCGAATTACATGCCCGTGCGATTCTCGGCTTGCCAGTGAACACGGCGCGTCATAGTGTGGCTGCCAGTGCAGTGATTTATGCCGGTGTAGATGACCAGAACCTGTCATTTTCTGGCTTGAATCTTGCTTTAGCTCACCCGGATACTGATTTACGTCTGTTTGGCAAACCGGAAGGCTTCAAGCGTCGCCGCATGGGTGTGGCCACCGCCCGCGCAGAAACCACTGAGCAGGCACGTGAGCTGGCTTACGCTACTGCACAAAACGTCAGTGTCAATCAAAACTAGTCGCACAACACGGAACGCTGTTCATGATCAACACCTTACCCTTGCTGAATTACGTAAAAAGTAACCATGACATTCAGGCCATTAATCAGTGGCGAAGTGATGTTGAACATCAGCTGGGGGAATGTTTTGAAAATGGACATTCGATCCGTGACATTATTCTGGCGCGCTCCAATTTTATTGATGAGGCGCTAAAATTCCTGTGGCAACATGCCGGACTGGACCAGACCGATTTAGGCCTGTTTGCGGTGGGCGGTTATGGCCGCCGCGAAATGTTGCCCTATTCCGATGTCGACATCATGATCCTGTCAGAAGATGAAATCTCGCCGGAACAGGAAAAGCTGATTTCAACCTTTATTTCATCGCTGTGGGATGTCGGTAATTTCAAACCCGGCATTAGCGTGCGTACCATTCAGGATTGCGTGATTCAGGCCACCAATGACCTGACTGTGGCCACCGCTTTAATTGAAGCACGACTGATTATTGGCAATGAACATCTGGCCAAATGGCCACGCCGGATTGTGTCGCAAACCTGGACCGATAAAACCTTTTTTGATGCCAAGATGGAAGAGCAAGCCAAACGCTATGCTCAGCACAACCATACCGAAAGCAATTTAGAGCCGGATATTAAAACTGCACCGGGTGGCATCCGCGATATTAACCAGATTGGCTGGATTGCCAAACGGCATTTCCGTGTCAACCGTATTTATGATCTGGTGCATCTGGGTTTTATTTCCGAGTTTGAGCTGGGCGTGCTGGAAGAAGCCGAAAGTTTCCTCTGGGAAATTCGCCATTATTTGCACCTGCTGACCAAACGCGATGAAAACCGTCTGCTGTTTGATTATCAGCGTGATATTGCAGCCAAGTTCGGCTATGTCCGTGAAGAAGGCAAATCACCCAATTATCCGATTGAACAGTTCATGAAGCGTTATTACCGCACCGCGCAGCAGGTGTCGACGCTAAATGAAATGTTACTGGCCTATTTTAATGAATCGGTGATTACCCCGCGCCTGCCGCAATATGAACGCCAGATTGAAGAAATTAATGAAAACTTCAAACTGGTCGATGGCAAACTGGCGGTGCAGCATCACAAGATTTTTTCTGAAAAGCCCAGTGCGATTCTGGAAATTTTCTATCTGCTGGCCAATCGTCCTGAAATTACCGGGATTCGTGCCCGCACCTTACGCCTGCTGACCCTGGCTGCCAAACGCATTGACCGCGATTTTCGTGATAATCCAGTCCATCAGGCGCTGTTTATGGCGATTTTACGCTCGCCGTACCGTTTATATGACACCATGGTGGCAATGAAACGCTATGGTGTATTGGGCAACTATATTCCGGCTTTCGGGCAAATTACCGGCCTGATGCAATATGACCTGTTCCATATTTATACCGTCGATGCGCACACCCTGCTGCTGATTCGCAACCTGAACCGCTTTAAAGAACCGGAATTTGCCAAAGATTTTCCGGTGGTCAGCTCGGTGTTCCAGCGTCTGGCGCGTCGTGACATTGTCTATCTGGCCGCAATTTTCCATGACATTGCCAAAGGTCGTGGCGGCGATCATAGTGAGCTTGGCGCCGCCGATGCGATTGCCTTCTGCCGCACGCATGGCTTTACCGAGCGTGAATGCAATCTGGTGGCCTGGCTGGTGCAAAACCATCTGCTGATGTCAGTCACTGCACAGAAAAAAGATATTTCCGATCCGGATGTGGTCAAAGCTTTCGCCGAACTGATGGGCGATATGGAACATCTGGATTATCTGTATACCCTAACTGTGGCCGATATTAACGCCACCAATCCAACCTTATGGAACACCTGGCGCGCCTCGCTGATGCGCCAGCTATACACCCATGCCCGTGATGTGATCCGTTCTGGCCTGGGTCGTCCGGTGGATTATCAGATGCTGATTGAAGACACCAAATTTGCGGCCAGCGAATTACTGGTCGAGGATTTCTCGCTGGAAGAAGTGGAAAAAGTCTGGCAGGAACTGGGCGATGAATACTTCCTGAAAGAAACCGCCGATGAAATTGCCTGGCATACCCGTGCCATCTTGCAGCACAGTGATAATCCGGCACCGTTGGTACTGATGCGCGCGCATCGTAAATATGCGCAAGATGCGGTGCAAATCTTTATTTACACCCAAGATCAGCCGAACCTGTTTGCCACCACGGTGGCGATTTTAGACCGCATGAATCTGGATGTGCAGGACGCGCGGATTATTACCGCCACCAAAGCCTTTAGTTTAGATACTTATGTGGTGCTGGACCGTTTTGGCACCCTGTTAACCGATGCCGAGCGTCAGGACACCGTGATTCAATCACTGGTCACCGCATTAAGCCAGTCGGATAAATATCCGGGACTGATGCAGCGCCTGATTCCGCGCCAGCTGCGCCATTTTGATATTGAAAATACTGTCGACATTAGCCTGAATGCCGCACTCAACCAGAACATGGTGGAAATTGCAACACTTGACCAGCCGGGCTTACTTGCCAAAGTCGGCGGCTTGTTTATGATGCAGGGGCTGGATATTCATTCTGCTAAAATTGCCACCCTAGGCGAACGTGCCGAAGATATTTTCTTTGTCACCAAAAAAGATGGCGCGCCCATGAATGCAGAAGAAGCCAAAAGCTTTGCGGCCAAATTAAAGGCAGCACTTGATGAAGCCTCAAATCAGGTGTGCCAACATTAACATCAACCTATCGGTAACGATTACATGAACTCAAGTTTGTCTTTATTGCACCCTTATCCATTTGAAAAGTTAAACCGACTTTTTCAGGATATACAACCGGCCGATTTACCGCTGATTCCCCTCTCAATTGGAGAACCGAAGCACCCGGCACCGGAATTTGTAAAACAGGCCATTATTGACAACTTCCAGCATTTATCGACTTACCCGAACAGCAAGGGTCTGCCTGAATTACGCCACAGCATTGCCCAGTGGCTAAGTCGCCGTTTCAAGCTAAACAGCATCAGTGCAGATCACCATGTTTTACCGGTTTCAGGTACCCGTGAAGCGATCTTCTCTTTTGTACAGGCACTGGTGAAACGTGAAGATGCACCGTATGTGGTGATGCCAAACCCGTTTTACCAGATTTATGAAGGCGCAGCCTTACTGGCCGGGGCCAAACCGTATTTCATTAACTGTACCGAAGACAACCAGTATTTAGGTGACTTTGATGCCGTGCCGGCCGAAGTCTGGGAAAAAACTGCCTTGCTATTTGTCTGCACGCCGGGCAACCCGACCGGTGCGGTACTGTCCAAAGACCAGTTTAAAAAGCTGATTGCACTGTCCGATCAATACGGTTTTGTAATTGCCTCAGATGAATGCTATTCAGAACTGTGGTTTGATGAAGCACCGACTGGCCTGCTCGAAGTTTGTGCCGAAATAGGCCGCGACGACTATAAAAACTGCGTGGTTTTCCATTCCCTGTCCAAGCGCTCCAATCTGCCGGGGATGCGTTCAGGCTTTGTTGCCGGCGATGCCGATTTACTGAAACCGTATTTGCAATACCGTACCTATCACGGTGCAGCCATGCCGGTACAGCATCAACTGGCCTCTATTGCGGCTTGGGATGATGAGCAGCACGTTGAAGACAACCGCGTGCAATACCGCGCCAAATTTGACTTGTTCCAAAGCGAGCTGGGGCAACTACTCCCTTTACAAAAACCGGATGCCGGTTTCTATTACTGGCTCAAAGTTGATAATGATGAAGCCTTTGCCAAAATGCTGATGGAAAAAGCGCATATTAAAGTGTTGCCGGGCCGGTATTTATCGCGTGAAACCGAGCAAGGTAATCCGGGTGAAAATCATGTCCGTTTAGCCTTGGTGGCCGATATCGCCCAGTGCGAACAGGTGATTCAACGCCTCAAAGCGATTTTGTAGGTGCTGATATTAAAAAATCCACTCTATTGAGTGGATTTTTCATTTTAGGCAGGACTAAACACTGTTTGCATGGATGAGGATCATCCCCAAAATTAAAGCTGATGCTGAAGTCGCTTGTCCTGTATTAACCTTGTAAAGCCTGTTCAATATCCTGTTCCAATGCATCCGGCTTGGTGGTTGGTGCATAGCGATTCAGCACTTTGCCATCTTTACCAATTAAAAACTTGGTAAAGTTCCACTTGATGCCGTTGCCCAAAATGCCTTTGCTGTTATTGGTTAAATAACGGAAAATTGCGTGTGCTTCCGGGCCTTTGACATCAACCTTGGCAAACATGGGAAAGCTGACCCCATAATTTTTCTGGCAAAAGGCCCCGATCTGCTCATTGGAACCGGGGTCCTGGCCACCAAACTGGTTACAGGGAAAGCCGAGCACCTCAAAGCCTTGGGGCTTATATTTTTCATACAGCTTTTCCAGTCCGGCAAACTGCGGGGTAAAACCGCATTTACTGGCGGTATTCACCACCAATAAAACCTTGCCTTCATAATCGGCAAATGATTTATTTTTCCCATCTAACAACTCAGCCTCAAACTGATAAATGTTGGTCATGGATAGGTTTCCTCATCACTTTTTTCTTGTGTTTTTAGTTCTAATGACGCCGAGTTGACACAATAGCGCAAGCCGGTCGGTTGCGGTCCATCATCAAAAACATGGCCCAAATGTGCATCACAATGATGACAGACAATTTCGGTACGCACCATGCCATGCGACTGATCGTTATGTTCTTCCACGACCCCCGGGGCAATCGGACGGTAGAAACTTGGCCAGCCACTGCCGCTGTCGTATTTGGTATCGGAAGAAAATAAGGCTTCTCCACAGCAACGGCACACATACACCCCATCCTGTTTGCTGTTCCAGTATTTCCCTGTAAAGGCCGGTTCGGTTCCTTTTTGTCGTGTAATCCGAAACTCTTCTGGTGATAACTCTCTTTGCCATTCTCGGTCTGTTTTATTGAGTTTTCCCATCACTAACTCCTTTAAATCTTTGACATTCAATGTCATGCTTCAGTACTTCCATATTTACGCTAGAGCTTGCAAAATATCTAGCTAAATTTCAGTATAGATTGTGATAATTGCGTAATCTATTTTTTGCTAACAGAAACATATAATTGGATGGAATTATGTCCACAGGTAACACGACTCCTCGCGAAATTAAAAAATCCTCAAAACTCGAGCATGTATGCTACGACATTCGCGGACCTGTGTTACGAGCGGCCAATGAAATGGAAGAAGCCGGCCATAAAATTATTAAACTGAATATTGGTAACCCCGCCCCCTTCGGCTTTGAAGCCCCGCAGGAAATTATTAACGATGTGGCGCTGAACCTGCCAAATGCAGTCGGTTATACCGACTCCAAAGGGATTTTCCCGGCACGTAAGGCTATTTGCCAGTATTATCAGCAAAAAGGCATTTTTGACCTGCACGTTAATGATGTCTATATCGGCAATGGCGTGTCTGAGCTAATCGTAATGGCCATGCAAGGCCTGCTGGATGATGGCGATGAAATGCTGATTCCAATGCCGGACTATCCACTATGGACGGCGGCGGTCAATCTATCGGGTGGTACGGCCATTCACTATAAATGTGATGAAGAAAATCACTGGTATCCAGATCTGGCCGATATGGAAAGCAAAATCACACCCAATACCCGCGGTATTGTGATTATTAACCCGAACAACCCGACCGGTGCAGTTTATCCACGTCATGTGCTGGAACAGATTGTCGCGCTGGCAAAAAAATATGATCTGATTTTATTTGCCGACGAAATTTACGACAAAATCGTGTATGACGGCATTGAGCATGTGTCGGTTGCAGCCCTGGCTGGTGATCAGCTGTGTATTTCATTCAACGGTTTATCTAAAGCCTACCGTATTGCCGGCTACCGTTCTGGCTGGATGGCCATTACTGGCGACCGTTCACGCGCAGCCGACTATATTGAAGGTCTGGACATGCTGGCCTCTATGCGTCTGTGTGCCAACCATCAGGCGCAATATGCGATTCAGACCGCGCTTGGTGGCTATCAGTCAATTAATGACCTGATCCGTCCGGGTGGCCGTCTGTATGAACAGCGCAATATTGCCTGGGAAATGCTGAACGAAATTCCGGGTGTGTCTTGCGTCAAGCCAGAAGGTGCGATGTACTGCTTCCCGAAACTGGACCCAAATGTCTACGCCATTGAAGATGATGAAAAACTGATGCTGGATTTCCTGAAAGCCGAAAAAGTGCTGCTGGTTCAAGGCACCGGCTTTAACTGGCCAACCCCAGATCATTTCCGTGTGGTGTTCCTGCCAGCTGAAAATGAATTACGTGAAGCGCTTAGCCGTTTAGGCCGTTTCCTGGCGAAAATCCGCTAAGCTGAAATACAATAAAAAAGCCGTGATCAATTCACGGCTTTTTTGTGCAAACGAGAAAGATTAAAGCGATTTCAGCGGATTGCCGTATTGCTGTAAATAGGCCTGCCCCAGCGCTTCCGAACCTTTAAAACTGAGATGATCATCATCCTGATTTCGGTACAGCGGCGTTCCCTCGACACTTAAATCACATTGCTGCGCATCACACAGCACCTTGGTCGGCTCGACCACAATCAGTTGTGGATACTGCTGCTGCAATTCGCTCATCCACTGATAAATTGGTGCATTGCTCTGCTGGAATTCCTCTGCCGACACCGCGCATTCACGCTCAATCCCCAGCCATTCACGGCGTAATGAACAATTGGCCTGATCCGGATCAATCACCGGAACATCCATCAGCATCACTACATACTCGCTGCTGGCCAGTGCACTATCCACCGCAGCCTGTAAACCGGCAAAATAACTGTCTAAATGATTCGCGACCTGACTGTCCTCTTCTGCGCTCGGATGCAGATCATGCCCGGCATCCAGATACTGGCTAAAGGCAGCTGACATCACCACAAACTGATAATGATGCTGTTTTAAATGCGCCTCAATTGCGTCATTGCGGGCTTGAAAGGCAGCCACTTCATGCTCACCACGGCCACGCTGGACACCCGGTAAATAAATAGTGGTGTCCTGAGTGCTGTCATAACCGCGCAGTCCAGCATCTTTGGCCCAGACATCCAGCAGTCCGGTATAGCTGTTGGCATGTGAATCACCAATCAGCATAAAATCAATCTGCGGTTTTTCCACACCCAGCACACAGTCTTGCGGATTGGCCAGCGTTTCAGGATTGGGAAAGCTGTGACATTTCTGCCGGATGCCATGCGCAAACGAATTTAAGGCTGCCATCTGGTTTTGCACTTGCGGACTTAGCCGCTCCGGAAAACCCTGATGCTGACTGACCAGCTGCGCCACGCCAATAAAACAGAGCGCCGGCGCCACAAAACCGCTCAGAATGACCTTGTAATTGGCAGCCATCACAAAACCTTTGCTCGGCTGTTCAATATAACGATAAGTCAGATAGGCCAGCGCGATACTAAGCAGCACCATAGCCAGCTGATAACCGGCATTAACCGGCAGCATATAGATACTGAACAGTACAATTACCGGCCAGTGCCATAAATATAAAGGATAGGAAATTTTGCCCATCCAGAGGCTAAAACGGTTGGTCAGTACCACATTCTGCGACTGCACGCTCTGGCCGATATAAATAATCAAGGCCGTTGCCAGACATGGAATCAGCGCCATTGCGCCCGGAAATGGTGTGGCATGATCCAACCACATTGCCGTGCCTAACAACAGCGCCAGACAACTCCAGACCAGCGTTTGCGCCAGCCATTTTGACCATTTTATTTGTGGCAAAAAGCAGATCAGCGCACCCAAGAGCAGTTCAAAGGCGCGGACCGGCATACTGTAATAGGCTTTCTCGGCATTCACGCTCAACTGCTGCTGCGCATACAGCAACGACATGAGAATAAAAGATCCGACCATCAGCAGACCCCATTGCCGGTTACTTCTTTTCATAAAGCACAGCAGAATCAGCGGCCAGAAAATATAGAACTGCTCTTCAACGCCCAACGACCATAAATGCAGCAGCGGCACTTCATTGACACTCTGACTGAAGTAATCACCGACTTCACGCTGCATATAAATATTGGCCATCAGAAACGTGGCATAAAAGACACTGTCGAAATAACGACTCAGCTCATCGGGCAGCATCACCTGCCAGGCCACCAGACTCACCACACTCAGTACAGTAAAATAGGCCGGTGCCAAACGCACCACCCGCTTTTTATAAAAGCGACCGATTGAGAAAGTCTGGTTCTGGATTTCTTTGCTTAAAATCAAGGTAATTAAATAGCCCGAAATCACAAAGAAAATATCGACGCCAATATAACCACCGGGGAAAATAGACAGGCCAATATGATTAAAAATCACCAACAGGACGGCAATCGCTCTTAAACCGTCAATATCGGCGCGATAGGCAAAACTCATGAACGTGCAGGGGAAAATTGAAACGTGGCTTATTGTAGACCTTTTCAGTCAAAGATCAATTTTGGATACACAGCGACGACAACATGCTTTCAGGCTATACTGGGCATTATATTATGTGGGGGTAAGGGATGAGCAACTATAAAGTGCATCTGCTGGATATTGAGAACCAGTTACAGAATTATATTTGGCTGCTGGAACATAGTACATCCAGAGATGTGATTGTGGTCGACCCCACCGAAGCCGAACCGGTGGAACAGTATTGCCGTGAACATGGTTTAAATTTAAGCCAGATCTGGCTGACCCACTGGCATAAAGACCATATTGGGGGTGTGCCAGAACTGCTGCAATCCCGCAATATTCCGGTCTATGGCCCGCGCGAAGAGCTGAGTAAAATCCCGTTTATCACCCACCCTTTGCAGCATGAAGCCCATTTTAAATTTCATGATCTGCAGGTGGATGTACTGACAGTTCCCGGCCATACCCTGGGGCATATTGTGTACTTTATGGATGCCATCGATACCCTGTTTTGCGGTGATACCCTGTTTGCGATGGGCTGCGGCCGGGTTTTTGAAGGCACCTTTGAGCAGATGTATCACTCTTTAAACCGTCTGGCGGCATTACCAGCGCGCACCCAAGTGTACTGCACCCACGAATATACCCTATCCAATGCCAAATTTGCCCTGCATGTTGAACCGGATAATCTGGCGCTACAACAGCGTTATCAGCAGGTGGAAGATTTACGCCTGCTAAATCAGCCGACCTTGCCAAGTACCATTGAACTGGAACTGCAGACCAATCCTTTTTTACGGGTGGACAGCGTCGAAGAATTCCAAAAATTACGTGAAATGAAAGATAATTTTTAAAGCGGTTTAACCGGTTTATAACAGCTGGTGACTGGCCGCATACGCATCCAGCTCGGTCTGTGTCACCACACGTACCGCATTCATTTCATCAATGCGTACCAGCAGTAAGCCGCCCAACGCTGGTTGATAACGACGCGCACTGCCAAATGGAGTGTAGGCCACCTGCGATTGTTCGGTAAAGACCAGCCAGTCTTCATGGCCTAGCATTACCGCCACCGGGGTTTGGCCCTGTTGCTGCATCTGTTGAATGGTCTGCTGTACGTCAGCTTCAATAGTATTTGGCGTCATCTTACTCACTCCTGTGGCTGTACTTTATGATACCCGATCTCCAGGCCCGCTATGGCTTAAAATAAAGCCATCAATCACTCAGCGTATGCAAATTATAGCCGGCAGATCGCTACAACTTTTTATCTCGCGCCGGGCCGAGGTTGTAAGAAATACTTAAAGATGTGTTGTCATCAATATTTAACAAATTATTTCAAGCCGGCTTAAATAGCCCATAGATAATGTTGAAAATTTAGAATAAAAATACATCAAATATATCAATCAATTAATTTAAAATTTGCTTAAAATTCTGCCGCTTTATTCATCAATACATGTTTTTCAGGCGCTCAAATTCTGTCTTTTTTGCTGCAAAAATCATCAGTCTCAATATTTTTTGACACATTCTTGAATTTTGCCCTTTAAAAAATCTTGATATAACCATATCTATACTTTATTGAAGATAAGGGAGTACACTCGTGAAAAAAGTGGTAAAAGCTAAAAATTTAATTGCCTTTCGTATTTGGTTAGAAAAACTGGGATATTCAGTCAAAAATTTAGCCGATGGCCGTGGTTTTACCTTTAGTTTTAAAAAAGAATATGGTCTGGTCACTGGTGAACTGGCCGGCAATGCACTAGCCGTACAACTCGGTGAAGAATTTGAGGACCACTTAAAAGCCTGAATTCGTTTACGCACTCTTTGATCGAGAAAAATAAAGTGTTCTCATAACTTGAGCCCGTTGAACCGTCTGTTCTGCGGGCTTTTCTTTGGGCGAGATAAAAGCCTGACAAAATAACAGGCAATAAAAAAGCAGGACATCTGCCCTGCTTTTTCAGAATTTGGTGGGGATGAAGAGACTCGAACTCTTACACCTTGCGGCGCTGCGACCTGAACACAGTGCGTCTACCAATTCCGCCACATCCCCATATAAAGATGCCAATTTTTTGAAGAAATACTCAAGCTGGCCGGTTCAACAAAAGAAGCGAGGAGTTTAACCTTGCTGATTTTGAGTGGTGGGGGCGGAGAGACTCGAACTCTCACGCCTCGCAGCGCTGGAACCTAAATCCAGTGCGTCTACCAATTTCGCCACGCCCCCATACCGGGTACCAACTTAATGCTGGATTTCTCAAAATTCTGGCAGAGGATCAAGGATTCGAACCTTGACGAACGGTTTTGGAGACCGTCATGCTACCATTACACCAATCCTCTGTTACCTAAAATCAAGCTCACTTGATAATTAAGTGGTGGGGGCGGAGAGACTCGAACTCTCACGCCTCGCAGCGCTGGAACCTAAATCCAGTGCGTCTACCAATTTCGCCACGCCCCCGATGGCTGTGTATATTATAGAGATCACTTCCCGATGACAAGCCCTTTTTATGAAAAAGCCACTTGTTTGTTTAAATAAAAAACAAAAGCCTCTATTTGGGTTTTTTCTTAAGCATTTTCAGTGCTTAACAGCGTTTTTAAGGCAAAAAAACTGACTTCTCTCTGGCTTTTTTGTTTGTTGAGCATCACCTCAAGCAAGTCTTGAAAGCCCAAATACGCTGCGGGTAACTCAATTTTAAGCTGCTGACAATGCAAATAGGCCCAATCCTGATAGCTTTTGGCCTGTAAACGGCGCTGAGTCAGCCATTCATAGATAATAATCCCCAATGCATAGAGATCACTGGCCAGCGTTTTGGCTTCACCATGAAATAATTCAGGTGCCATATAGCGTGGTGTGGCGGTCATATTGGACATTAGCGGATCATCTATGGCCTGCAACTGCTCAAAATCAATCAGTTTGACCTGCCCTGTCCATTCGCGCCAATGTTCGACTTTTAAATCTGCATGTAGATAGCCCAACCGTGTTAGCTGTTCCAGACTGTCCAGTACCTGTAGCAAGCGTGTTTGAATCTGGCTTGGGCTAAATTGTGAGGGTGCTAAAGTAAAAAACGCCGGCGCATCTGGCACAATCAGATAATCCTGAAAAGTCTCCTGCTGAATGCACAGCATTTCGGTATTTTGACTACAATAGAATGGCAGTAAAAAATCCGGTGCATCTGCCTGCTGAAACTGGCGATAAAAATCCAGCTCTCGGCAAAAACCTGCGCTCAGTTGCGGATGCGCATCCCTCTGCTGGGCTTTCAACCAGTATACAGATTGCCCTTGTTGAAACTGAAACAGACGCCGCCCCATCTTGAAGCTTTGCGGCTTGGTTTTTAACTCAAAACAATAGTGTTCAAGTTCAGCCGGACTAAACGGCAATAAATTCGGATTTGGCGTGTTCAACGGGGTTCTGCTGATATTCTAAAAGTTCCAGACAATGCTGAATGGTTTTACCCACGCGGGCATGGGTTTCAATCATGGAGATTTTTGGCCAGGTGGCGCGTTCACCTTCGCGTTGCAGCAATCGGAACAGGTGTGGACGCGGATTTTGCAACATATAGCTATAATGACGCCAGCCATATTTGCCAACAATATTCACATCACCATAATAACGCTGATCGACAATGCCATGGCCATGATCGAGCAGACGGCGTACCGCCGGCACACCACCGACACGTTCACGGGTAAAGTCCATAATCCCCTTACTAATCACTTTGCCTTGACGGCGCACAATGCGCTCCGGCCAGCTCAGCATATCTTTACGGAAACGCTCGGCATCGGTTTGCATAAACGGCACCACATGCGGATTGACCTGACTGGCAATGGTGTAATTCACATTATACAAACGCGCCATTTTTTCCTGCGGGAAATCACTACGCACACTGCCATCGACCCAGCGGGTTCTGCCCATATAGGGTGTATGTTCACCATCCTGCCGTTTACTGGTTAAACGCACCGGCGGAAACAGCACCGGCACCGCACAGGAAGCCAAAGCCGCACTCCAGACCAGCAAATCTGGCGAGGTATAACTGTTCATGATGCGTGCTTCCTGTGATGCATCATACGGTGCGACTGCAATATTGATATGCAGCCCGGACACCTTAAAGGCTTCTTCAAAGGTGACATCACCCAGGTTGGTGAGCAGGAATTTTTTTAGATAGCGCACATCGGCAATACCGCCATTGCCCTTTAAAATGTCTTCCCAGCGGCGAAAATGAAAAGCTTCAGTAAAGAACGATTCGCCATTTAAAATGTGCATCATCTCCGATGGTTTAGAAATGCCAAGCATGGCGGTCATAATCGCCCCAGCACTGGAACCGGACAGCACTTGCGGCATCAGGTCACGCTCGAGCAGCGCCTTGCACACGCCGGTATGAAACAGACCCAGGGTTGCCCCGCCTGAAAACATAATCGCCGGCTGGCCATAGGCCACCTGACAGTTTTTAAAAAATTCGATCTTTTCCTGAGTACTGAGTAAATGGCATTCTTTGGATGCAATAAAGGCCAGACTGTTGCTGACTTCTTCAATATAATCTTCAATAATTTTTTTGGTGCCGACATAGGTCGCGGTAAACAGCATCGGATGGGCAATATTGGCCACATCATAGGTCAGGCCTTCACGCAGAATATACATCAGGTCGCTGGTGCGCTCTGCCAGGCGGTAACGGCGTAATAAATTCAGACGATGGGCAATAATTTCAGCATCAAAATACGGCGAGGTGTTGTCATACTTCCATTCCTGCGCCCCCGATTCTTCATCTATTTTTAGTGCCAGATTTTTCCATTCTTCGTAACTCTCGGCATGTTCTATTTTTCGTTTTAATTTTTTGATCCGATAGGCCTGATGAGGATTAATGTCCTGGCTAAACTCTTTAAACAACATAGCTTCCCTCTGCGCTTCGCTGAATAGGCGCTGATCTGTCGATGTCTCCTAACTATGCAGAAATTTCAGACATTCTTCAATTGCATAATTCATGTTTTCATTGCTAAATCATTTCGCCTTGGTATACAGTCGTTTGTGCACCCGATAATCTTTTGACCTAGACCGAAAAGCTGAATAATCATGGCGCATATTGATTTACCCGATAATATTCTCACCTCGCTTGCAACCGTTTTACAGCAGCTCCAGCAACATTTGCCTGAACTCAAGCAAGCCACCGATTTTTCTGCATCGGCATTTAAATGGCAGGATCAACAGTTAAAAGCCATTTACCAGCCACGAAAAATCTATCTGGAAGATTTAAAAGGCATTGAAAAACAAAAAGAAAAAGTAATTCAAAATACCTTGCAGTTTTTAAAAGGCTTACCGGCCAATGATGTACTGCTTACCGGTTCACGTGGTACCGGAAAATCTTCCATTGTGCGTGCCCTGCTAACCGAGTATGAAGCACAAGGGTTACGGTTAATTGAAATTGAACGTGATGATTTATCGGATTTGCCTGAAATTCAGAAGCTGATTGCAGATCGGCCGGAAAAATTTATTGTCTATTGTGATGATCTGGCCTTTAACGCCGAAGATGAAAATTATCGTTCTTTAAAAAGCGTGCTAGATGGTTCATTACAGTCCGGTTCAAGTAATTTTGTGATTTATGCCACCAGTAACCGCCGGCATTTATTACCTGAGTTTATGCATGAAAATACACCGGTAACACGGGTAGATGTGCCGCAATATACCGAGCTGCATCCACAGGAAGCGATTGAGGAAAAAATTTCGCTGTCCGATCGTTTCGGGATGTGGCTGTCGTTTTATCCAATGGATCAGAATCTGTATTTAGAAATTGTCGAGCATTATCTGCAAAAGGCGGAGATGGAGCTCACCGCTGAAGCGCGTGCCGAAGCTTTACGCTGGTGTCAGGCGCGTGGGCAGCGTTCTGGTCGTGCCGCTTATCAGTTCTCGAAGCACTGGATTGGGGCAACTCAGTTGAATAATCTGGAACAATAGAAAATTCAAAAGATCAGGCTCAACGTAAATATCGCTTTGGGCCTTCTTAGATTCGCATTTGAAGTGCAACACCATGTTGTTGCCATAATACCTGACTCGGACTTTTAAAGCCGAGTCTTTTATCTTGTGTATCATGCAATTTTTACTCTGAATCTACTAAATCAAACCATCTAAATCAGCAAATGCATCGCGGTCCCATAGATATGTAGAACCTTGAGATTTTTACCTTCATTGCTAACATCTTCAGCAGTAATGCATTTTGCTCTCATATGTTCATCAAACTGACAGACTGGGTTCTGATCATAAACATTGAGTAAAATCTATGGATATTGCATTGGGTGAATATCTTTTAATGCCTCTTTAAACAAGACTCGACCAATCCTACGCTTTTATGCAGCTTTCAATACATATAACGCTATAATTTTGGCAATGCCTTTTGCTTCACTTAGCGAAACATCAATAAAGCCCTGAATATGCCCTGCTCCTTCTGTAACCAATAGAATATGGTTATTGAGCTTGAGCACCTGCAATCATAAAGCAAGCCGTGTATCTAGCTTATATTCCGCCAAAATAGGTAGATAGAGCATCTGCTGACAGGTTTCTTGCCCGCTCTGCACATGCGCTTGTGCAATAACTGCCACATCTTCAATTGTCGCAGGACGAATCATTCTTGATCCCTTTATCATTCATTTTATTTTTAAATTCTCCAATACTTCTTTGAAAAACACTATCTTATTAATCAAAACCTTGAAACTAAACATGATACATAGATTTGCCATTCCTCATAAAATGAGTTGACAGATAAAAGCTGAATACTGTGCTACTGGATATAACTTAGTGAATATCACAGCTAAATTGTGTTGGTCGCACTTCAACTTGTTCAGCATCACAGTGAACATTTACTATTACGTCATCACCAATACCAATACATGCATTACTTAAGACCCATAAATTATTTGTATAAAATTGCCAATTTCCTTCACCACGACAACGATACTGTACCTGCTTCAAACGGCAATCCGAATACACGTGATCTGGTCGTGTTGCACGTCCAACTACACCCACCAAATGCACACGTGGACGCCCTGAACTCCCACAACGAAGTGCACCTACACTGGTTCCATTACGTACTGCATTACGATATTGTAATAACTCAATTTTCTTTCTTGCTTCTTGCTCTTCTTTCTCGACTTGAGCCAGTTTACGTTTAAGCTCCTTTTCTTTTTCACTTAAACTTAACTGTTCTTTTTTAATTTCTGATTTTTTTTGATCATTATTTTTAATTACTGAATCAGTATTCTCACCTCTTGCCTTACGCGCTGCGTCTGCAAGATCCACCATTTTTTGAGCTTCTGCTGTCCGGTGTTTACCCAACAAATCGACCTGTTTTTGAATTTCTTTTTGTTTTACCGAGTTTTGATAAGTTTCACCATAGGTTCGCCCCCACTCTCCAGAAGGAGGTCCAATCATTACATATTCTGCAGAAAGACCTGTGGTGGTAAAGAACGATATATAAATTAAATATTTCTTCATTTGAAAATCAAAAAATCAAGCTTTTAAGTTGTATTTATATATTACCTAATACTGCTAAAAAAAGAAAAATACTAATCTTTAAAGTAGAGGAGTTTTATTTTAAAATAAAACGATTTATTTATTTGGCTTTTTATACATGAATTACCTAAAGTCTCTGACTATTATGTCCAGCTGTTTTTTATTTACAACACCACTTATAGCAGCAGAGCAAACTGTAGCAAATGCACAAAAATTTTTAACGATTATATTACCAGACAAAGGTATCCAATCTGGAGATTTAAAAAAATATTTTTCAGATATGGCTGATGAGCATGATGGATCAGCACGACTCGAAGGCTATAGTAAAATTACCAACGTAACTACTATTGATCGTTGTATTAGCAAAATAAATTATGATAATAATAGCTTATCTTTGAGAGTTTATCATGGTGGTTCAATGGTTGAACCGGTAGTATCCCTAAGACCTGACTTACGACTAGGGAGTACCGAAAATGGAATTGATTGGGGAAAGGTTTTAGAAGTTAAACAATCTAAAGAACTTGTTTCTATACGCTTAAAAAATAATGAACCATACACTATTTTTTCATTAGGAAGTGAAGATATAGCGACACGTGTAAACTATGCCATGACATTTCTTAAGCAAAAATGTGATCCAGCGAATGGAACAGGTTTTTAAGTTTAAAAGGCACTATGTTAAACATAGTGCCTTTTTTACTTATAACACACCTGGTGCACTGAAATTATATGAGCGTCGTGTAGGAGCAGGTGCTTGATAAATCGGAGGTGCAGTATATACAACTGGCTTAGGCTTATCATAGTTTATTTTACAAACCCAATAGGTTTGTTGAATATTTGAACATATACAACCTGAAGTAGTCGAACCACGTTGAATTTTCTCATCAGCTTGATTACATGCTTTACTTCTGTCTGCACCCACCCCTTTTGATGTATAATTGTATGCTTGGGTTTCAAAGCTAACAATAGCAGACAAACCAAGACCTAAAATAAAAAAATATTTAGATATATTCATTTAAACTACTCTAATCTTTGCTTAAAAGCGAAGATAACCAATAAAAACACTCACTCTCCCTATTTTAATTTTATTCTATTTATTTAAAACCATAAATGATCAAAAATAAGACAAATAAAAAATATTTTTTATTTGTACACTTTTATAAAAAATTAAATTTATTCTTAATTCCGCCTATCATAGAGCGGGATTCCTATATGATTAAACCATTTTACGGTATCTGTAAGAAAACACTTACTATGGCAGAGTCAAAATAATTTATTATTTGTTGAAAATTTCTACTCAATAAAACCAAGACAATAAAAAAGAGGCTTTCCGCCCCTTTCCTATCTATCTTTAAACCGCTTCAGGATTTTTTAACTCCGTCATCGGCCAACGTGGCGTTGTGGTTACCGCCAAGCCATCCTGCTGCCCTGCTTTCAAACGCTGATAACCGGCAAAGGCAATCATGGCACCATTATCGGTACACAGCGCAGGCTCTGCATAATAAACCGTGGCTTTAATCTTGGCTAAATCGGCTTCCAGACGTTCACGCAAACGCTTGTTGGCACTCACGCCACCAGCAATCACCAGACGTTTTAAACCGGTCTGTTTTAATGCTTTCACCGATTTTTTTACCAAAGTATCTACAATCGCTTCCTGGAAACTGGCGGCAATATCGGCATCACGGTTTTCATCACCGAGTTTTTTCATCTGTACCGAAACGGCAGTTTTTAAACCACTAAAGGAAAAGGTTAAATCCTGATGCAGCATCGGACGCGGGAAAGCAAAAGCATTCGGATCACCCTGCTCGGCCAGTTTGGCAATATTCGGCCCACCCGGATACGGCAAGCCCATCATCTTGGCCACTTTATCAAAAGCTTCACCGGCCGCATCGTCAATTGACTCACCCAGCAGTTCATACTGACCAATGCCATACGCGGCCATCAGCTGTGAATGCCCCCCTGAAACCAGAAGTGCAACAAATGGAAATTCAGGCGGCGTTGCAGACAATAACGGTGCCAGCATATGCCCTTCCATATGATGCACGCCAATCGCAGGTTTATTTAAGGCAAATGCCAAGGTACGGCCAAATAGAGCCCCGGTCATCAAGGCGCCCATCAGGCCCGGACCGCGGGTATAGGCCACGGCATCAATATCCGATTTTTTCACACCGCTTTGCTCAAGCAGTTCGTTCATTAATGGAATCAGTTTACGCACATGGTCCCGTGAGGCCAGTTCTGGCACCACGCCGCCATATTCGGCATGCAGTTTGATCTGGCTATACAGCACCTGTCCGCGTAAACCCAACTCACTGTCGTACAGCGCGAGTCCTGTTTCATCACACGATGTTTCTAAGCCTAAAACGATCATTAAACTGCCTATAACCTGTATCAAATTTATTGCGGGAACTATTATAGACTTGTGATATGAGATGTAAATGAGTAAAATACTGACCTTCACTTGTGATCGAGGGCAATTCGGCCCCAGATCTTATCCATAACTTAATGAGGATTCTTCATGCCACAAGTTAAATTGAAAGAAGGCGAACCAGTAGACGTAGCTATCCGTCGTTTCAAACGTTCTTGCGAAAAAGCAGGTGTTTTAGCTGACGTACGTAAGCGTGAATTCTACGAAAAACCAACTCAAGAACGTAAGCGCAAAAAAGCTGCTGCTGTTAAACGCTACCAAAAGAAATTGGCGCGTGAATCAGTACGTACTACTCGCCTTTACTAAGATTAATTTGTGATTGACTGCCTGGATTAAAACATGACTACTTTAAAAAGCCAGATTACTGACGTTTTGAAAGCGACAATGCGCGCTAAAGAAATGGACAAGTTAACGGTCATTCGTAGTCTACAGGCGGCAATTAAGCAAATCGAAGTCGATGAGCGCAAAGAGCTTGACGATGCTCAGGTTCTTGCGGTCATTGAAAAGCAAATTAAACAACGTAAAGAATCGGTTAAAGCCTTTGAAGGTGCTGGCCGAGAAGATTTAGCTAGTAAGGAACAAGCCGAAATTGAGGTGTTATCTCAGTTTCTACCAGAAGCTATGACTGAGGAAGAACTTGATTCCATCATTGCGCAAACGATTGCAGCGCAAGAAGCTACTAGCATGAAAGATATGGGTAAGGTGATGAATTCTCTGCGTCCGCTCATAGCCGGGCGCGCCGATCCTGCACAAGTATCTGCCAAAATTAAAGCCAAATTAAGCTAATTCAAGTCAGGCATACGCCTCACTTCCTCCCCGAACAGCATCAACAGCTGTATCAGTTTATTTTCCCGAAAATAAAAAAACTGCCTAAAGTTTTAAGCAGTTCTTGAGTCACTTCTATCAGTGTGCACAATTGACCTGATATTTTTTCAGCATCTGCATTTCTTTAGATGAATACACCTGCTGGGCCACATCCTGCTTGGTCATGTTGCGATATTGCGGATCCAGATAGGCACGGTTTTCATCTGCAGCGCTATACAGCTGATCAATATAATTCTGCACAATGCCACAAAACTGCTGTTGCTGCGCCGGACTAAAACCCGATTGCTGCGGATTCAAGCCCTTTAAAAACTGCCGGGTCTGCTGCTTATAACTCTGGTTAATCTGCTCAACCGCCAGTACATACTGCTCCACACTTGCTGCCTGGACCACAGACAGACTCCCCCAGAGCAATACGCCCATCCATAATTTTTTCATCGCGTTATTTAAAATCATTATTTAGCCAGGAGCCGGAATTCTAGCATTTTAAACCCCATGCCTTATAGAGGTTTCCAGCAGACTGACTTGCAAAAACTGCGGTTTTCGATGTGCAAAAGCCTGCTCGATGGGTGCCGGCACATAGCCTTCAGTCACCGTTCCCAAACGCAAACGCAGAACCCCCGGTAAATCTAAACGGTAAGAATAAATCGGGCTACCACATTCCTGACAAAACACCCGCGCCTTATTCGGACTGTGAAAATATTCTTTTAAATATTGCTGTCCGCGTACAATTTGAAATTTGGATTGATCAATCGGGCTATTCCAGCCCAGCATGGTCCCCTGCGCACGCTGGCAATGCTGGCAAAAACATAAAATGGTCTTTTCCAGCTCGGCCTGATAATGGTAATACACCAGCCCGCATAAACATTGTCCCTGTAACATCATTATTCTCCTTATTGTTGTTATGATTTTTCATGCTGTTAAATTTTGAGCTGTCGTTCCCGCTGCATTTCTGTGGTACGTGTTTTCAGTTTGGCAGTCATGGCCTGATTGTCTTTGGCCAGACGCTGGGCATGCAGCAAGGATTTAATCGCTTCTTCCTCCCATCCAGACCAGTATTGCAGTTCTGCACGATAACGCAATACATTCACCGTGCGTAATGGCGAACTACGATCAATATTGGCGGCCTGCTGCATCAAACGCCAGGCACTTAAATCACGCTCATTCCGGTTCAGGAACTTTTGCACCAGTGCCTGTGCTTCAGCCGGCTGATTCTGCCGGATCAGCACTTCAGCCAGCTTGTAATTCAAGGCCCGATTCTCCGGCATAATCCGCGCAGGTGAACTGATCACTTTATAAGCCTCACTCAGCTTATTCTGCCCTAAATAGATGTCAGTTTGAATTAAACTAATAAGATGATGTAAACGGCGATGATTTTTGGCCTGGTCCAGGGTTTGCTGTGCCAAGGCATAATCTCCCTGCCGGGTATAAAAAGCCGCTAAAGCCAGTTGTGCAGCAAAGTTGTTACGGCTGGCCAGCACCTGCAATTGCTGCTCTGTCGCCTGATTGGATACCACCAAGGTGTACTGTTTTAAAATATCAAATTCTTCATCACGTAATGATGATTTCACCCGTGGCAACTGGTTGGCACGTAAACGCGCTTCACTCATCCGTTCTGTGGTTAGTGGATGGGTAAACCAGAAATCTGGCAGGAAACTGACCCGGCTGGTGGCACGATGCATTACCTCAAAAAAATCGGCCATGCTTTGCGGGTTATAACCGGCGGTATACATATATTGCATGCCAATCCGGTCGGCTTCACGTTCCTGATTACGGCTATAGGTCAGCTGCTTATCCATTAATGCAGCCTGTGAACCCATCATTACGGCAGCACCGGCATCACCATCGGCCTGGGATGCTACCAATGCACCCACCAGCACACCTGCTAGTGCCAGCAGACCCTGTCCCTTAAAAGCTTCCTGTGAACGGCTATAATGACGCTGGGTCACGTGGGCAATTTCATGCGCCATCACCCCGGCCACTTCATCCATATTACGCGCAGAAGTCACCAGACCGGTATTTAAGGCAAATAGACCGCCTGGCACGGCAAAGGCATTAATTTGCGGATCATTAATAATGAGCAGACCAATGGGCTGGCCCATTTGGGTCTGGCTGAGCAGATGCGAGAAGACCGAGAACAGCTGGTCTTCCAGCCACGGATTTTGCGCCACCGGCATTTGACGCTGCACTTCACGATAGACTTTTTCACCAATCATGCGTTCTTTTTGCTGATCGATCAGCCCCACCCCTGCGCCAATTTCTGGCACATTAAATTGTGGTGAAGTGGTGAAGTTTACCCCATGTGTCGAAGTGAATGCTGTAAGCAGGCCTAAACTGCCTGCTAAAAACAACCGTTTCAAATTGCCGTTCTCAAATTATCTGCTCGTGTCTTGAATATAGCATTCAATATCGAAGAAATATGCAACGAAGTGTTAGGAAGTTTTACGCAAATCCGCCATTGACCGCATAGCCCGGCTGCCGGCCTTCCAGCACATCCACCAGATTTTTATAGGCCAGCCAGGCCATTTTTTTACGGGTTTCTGCCGTCGCCGAACCAATATGCGGCAAGGTCACCACATTGTCCAGATTAAAGAGCTCCGAACTTTGCAGCGGTTCTTTTTCATAGACATCCAGACCGGCCGCAAAAATTTTCTTCTGTTTCAGCGCGTCAATTAAAGCCTGTTCATTGACCACGGAACCACGGGCAATATTCACAAATACCGCATGTTTTTGCATCAGCTCAAATTCACGCACACCAATTAAAGCGATCGAGTCGGCGTTTAAATCCACCGCGACCACCACAAAGTCCGACTGTTGTAGCAGCTCATCCAAACTGTGATATTGCGCATTTAAGGGCTGCGCCTGCGCCAGATTTTCACGGCGGTTATGGTACAGAATATTCATGTTAAAGCCATAACGCCCACGACGGGCAATGGCGGCACCAATATTACCCAGACCAATAATCCCTAAAGTTTTACCATGAATATCCTGACCGAACTGGGCCGGGCCAACGGTACGTTTCCATTCACCCTGTTTGGTCCAGCGATCCAGATAGGCCAGCTGACGCGCGGCTCCCATTAACAGACTAAAAGCCAAATCAGCAGTGGTTTCGGTTAACACATGCGGTGTATGGCACAGATAAATCTTTTGCTCAGTCAGATAGTCCACATCATAATTGTCATAACCGACACTGATACTGGAAACCACTTTAAGACGGCGCGCACCCGTCAGGTTAGAGGCATTGAGCAAACGCCCCGCACCAATCATGCCATCAGCATCTTGGACATGAGTACGAATCTGCTCATTAACATCACCCAGTTTCGGGCTAATTTCTACCACATCATACTGCTGTTTCAGCTGGCTTAAAACGTCCTGATCAACCTGACTAAATGCGATAACTTTTTGTTTCATTCCTGATCCGTCATGTGTTTTTTATCTTGCATAGCCTGCCATAGCTGTTTTTTCAATAGCGGCTGTTCTAGCATCTCGGCCAAAGCGGGCAATGCTGTAGCTTGCGTTAACTGTACATGAGGCAATTGACCCAACACAATGATCTTTTTCTCCAGTGCAATCGCATCCAGAAAACCTTGTACATATACCGAAACCGCTCGACCATCTTGCAGCTCAGGCAAAGCAAAAGGCCAATTCAGCTCAAAAAATTCTGCCTGTGCCGCACGCTGGATATTGCGCCATAACTGTTGCTGCGACTCATTGATGTGGGTGGCATCCAGCACAATCGTATATTGTTCTTTAACAATGGCTTGTAGATGAAATGCATCAATCTGTAAGGCGGGCTGCACTTCCACCAGGGCTGCAGGTGTGACAGGTTCTGCCGGGCTTTCTACTGGATTTTCTTGCGGAGAGACTTGTGGTTCCGCAACAGGCTGTCTAAGCTGTAAGGCAATATCTTGAGGTACTGTCGCCGCGACAGCTGCCGGCATGACAATTTCAGTCAGCAGTTCTGCCGGGGCCTGATCGCGCCATAAGGAAGATGCGGGTAAATTTTGAGATGCAGCATCTCGGGGAATCCATATATCAATTCCCAAACTTGCCAAAATCTCATGTTGATGCCCAATCATCTGCTATCGTCACTTATGTCCATAGGGCTATTCTAGCCGGATTAGTCCGGTTTTGCTGTGCTTTCTGCATCCAGTCATATCAAAGCTGCTCAATGATGATGACACGATCCACCTACCGCACTCAGAAATAGAGTCCTTAGATAATCATTAAACTGTTTTTCTTCTGCATACGCTCGACCATTTCTTCGGTGGCAAAGCCTAAACGCCAGTACAGCAGCTCCAGTACATCCAGCTCATCCTGAGTGATAATCCGGTCATTCCACAAACAGGCTTCAGCAATACCCAGAATACTTAAACGGTCACGCAACAACAGCCCGGCCATATCATTCAGAATTTCTGCCAGATCAATTGGCTCATCGGAAATTTCTTCATACAGCGACATTTCATACGGTGTCAGTACGCGCTGTAAAATTTTTTCCCGCACTTCCAGCTGGTTGCCGCTATTGATTTGCTGCACATGCAGCAAGGCATCAATTAAACGTACAATTTGCGGTTTAACTTCATCCAGCGCCGTCGGGGTATGTAGCGGCAGCAGGTTCAACTCGGATTTGACCCGCTCCAGCAGCAAGGCATCCAGCAGTCCAATTTCCCCATCTTCCTGAATAATTTTGGCCAGCTTGGTCAAAAACTGCCGCGCGATACTGGCCGGCATACCGCCAATATTCTGGCAGGCTTCCAGAAAAATGGAGATATGCACCCGACCATCCAGATTCAACAAGGCATCGACAATGGCACGGCTGACTTCTACTTCAGGCGGAATAAATTCGCGGTATTGGCGAATCATTAAAATTGCCATCATCACCTCACGCGAACCAGTGGCCGTCTGCAAGGCACGCTGGATCAGTTCCGGACGCGGCATATTACGGCGGATTTCCGGTTTCAGCGGCTTGATTGCATCTTTAATGGCAAAACTAATCGGGGATAACCGCAATAAAGGCAAAGGTTGCGGCGAACTCCACGGTGCATAATATTCACCATTGACCTCTTCCAGTGAACGAAACAGACCAAACCAGGGCTGACTGCGCAGCTTTTTTAAATTTTCCAGTTGTAGATCCTGCACCAGTGCCGGATTTAACTCATAAATCCGCGCATCAATACTCGGATGGATATTCAACCAGCTTTGCGGACTCAGCGAGTTGGCAAAACACATATGCGCAATTGATTCCGAATATTCACTGTGAATTTGCGAACCGGCATGGTGCACATAAATCCTGAGCAGGGTTTGAATATTGGCATTGTTCTGGATTAAACGTTTGGTTTTCAGGTCGTTTTTAAAGGTACGCCCGCTCAGGTTTAAATATTTAATAAAACGGGTAATCAGCATGCCTAAGCTGCCAATCAGCCAGATCATGCCGCCCAGTGCAACAAAAGGCGTGGCAGGTGCATAAGCGGTGTTGTAATACTGCTTGCCAAAGCCGAGTTTGGCCACTTTACTGCCCCACTGGCTAAACGTGGTCAGGCTGCTGTAGAGAATTTTCAGCTTGGTATTTTCCGCAGTTTCACCACTTAAAATTTGATGAAACTCATGACTGAGCAAGCCATACAGTTCCTGCTCATCCAGGTTTTGCAAGGCGCCCCAGGTCAGAATAATCGCAATATCGCGTGGATAAAAACCGGCGGTCAGTGCATTTACCCCGACCTCATCCGGCAGGACATACAGCGCCGGTGTATCAATCGCGAAGGTATCGGCCAGCTGTTCGGTAATTTTTAAGGCAACACTTTCTTCCGGCGTGCTTTCAATCAGGCTTAAACGACGTGCACACAGCTGCTTGGCCAGTGAGTGGCCGCCAGAACGGAAAATATATAATTCAATGGCAATGGAAATGCCCATTAAAGACAGCAGTACCGCGACCAGATAAGGACTTAAGCTATGCCAGTAAATGGACTGCGAAGCATCAATATAATGCACCAGCAACCCCAGTACAGTATTTAAAATAAAAATTGTCAGGATGACCGCAAGCAGACACAGGCTTGCAGACCACATCATATTCTTGTTTTTAATAAAGTAGTAACCTACATCTTTCAATGTAAATTTCCTTAAATTACATTGTCTTTAGGCGACATCATAAATGAAAAAAGCGGGAATTTCCCGCTTTTCCTGCCAGTTTTACAAGAATTATTCTTCTTTCAAACCGGTCAAATCTACCGATGCAGCATCAATATTCACATCGATATAATTGTCTTTTTTCTTTTTGGCTGTATCGCTGCGTTTTTGCTGAAGATTATCCAGATAGGCTTCATCAATACCGCCAGCAACATAGACTCCATCAAACACCGAGCAATCGAAATTATTGACTTCTGGCACTTTATGGGTGCGTACTGCAGCTTTTAAATCTTCCAGATCCTGGAAAATCAGACGGTCAGCACCAATAATTTCACGAATTTCTTCGACGCTACGGCTAGAGGCAATTAGCTCAGATTTAGCCGGCATATCAATACCATACACGTTTGGATATTTCACCATTGGCGCCGCTGAAGCGAAAAATACGCGTTTGGCACCAGCATCACGTGCCATCTGGATAATTTCGTTACAGGTGGTACCACGCACAATCGAGTCATCTACCAGTAACACGTTCTTGCCTTTAAATTCCAGCTCAACCGGGTTCAGCTTTTGACGTACCGATTTTTTACGCTGCTGCTGACCTGGCATAATGAAGGTACGACCGATATAACGGTTTTTCATAAAGCCTTCACGGAATTTAACACCTAAGGTGTTGGCCAGTTCCAAGGCCGAAGTACGCGAAGTATCTGGAATTGGAATCACGACATCAATATCGTGTTCCTCACCCCATTCACGCAGAATTTTTTGCGCCAGCTTCTCACCCATTTTTAAACGGGCTTTATAAACCGAAATACCGTCAATGGTCGCATCTGGACGCGCAAAATACACATATTCAAAAATACATGGATGATATTCAGATTGTGCCGCACACTGCTGGGTAAACATCTGGCCGTTAGAGTCAATGAAGATGGCTTCACCCGGTGCCAGGTCACGCTCGACTTTAAAGCCCAGGGCCGTAATTGCCACCGATTCAGAGGCAATGATGTATTCCATGCCTTCATCGGTTTCACGCGAACCGTAAATTAACGGACGAATCCCATGCGGGTCACGGAAGCCCACAATCCCTTGACCGGTCACCATGGCCACCACGCCATAAGCCCCTTTACAACGCTCATGCACACGCGTTACCGCATGGAAGATATCTTCTGCTGCCGGCTCCAGCTTGCCGCGTTTTTGTAATTCATGGGCAAAAACGTTTAACAGTACTTCTGAATCTGAATCGGTATTCATGTGACGTAAATCGGTCTTGAACAGGTCTTCATGAATTTCTTCGGCATTGGTCAGGTTACCGTTATGCGCCAAGGTAATACCGTACGGCGAGTTCACATAAAACGGCTGCGCTTCTGCACTGCTAGATGAACCTGCCGTCGGATAACGCACATGACCAATCCCGTAGTTGCCCAGCAAGGCACGCATGTGACGGGTATGGAATACATCACGCACCATGCCATTGTCTTTACGCAAGAACAAGCGACCTTCATGGCAAGTGACAATCCCAGCTGCATCTTGTCCCCGATGTTGTAACATCGTTAATGCATCAAACAACATTTGGTTAACAGGTGATTTACCAGCTATACCAACTACTCCACACATAGCAACCTCGCAGACCAGCTAGGATTAATAAAAAGGATTATTCGTTGACTCATCTGCGCCCTTTCGTTCAGGTTCAGATGAAGAACCAGAAGATTTCGGAGCATCTTCTGATTTGATGTGCTGTAAAGCCTCATTGGCGGCATCTTTGGACATTTGTGTGGCCCAAGGCGCATAAGGTAAAAGGGTTTGAATAAATTTGGACTGTTTCCAGTGCGGCGAACTTTCGACCCACGGCCCAATGCCCTGAATGGCAATTAGCACAATCAGCAGACCTTTGAGGGTACCAAACGCACCACCGGCTAAACGATTTAATGGGCCCAGTTTCAGCGATTTCAAGATGCGGTTTAATAATGCGCTCACCATCCAGGTCAGCACCACAATCACCAACACAATAAAAGCAAAGGCCGCAATTTTCTGAACCACCGGATCAGCACTGAGAGCGGTCATTGAAGGCGCTAGAACGGAAGCATATTTTGCCGCCACAATCAGGGCAAAAATCCAACCGACCAAGTTCGCAAAGGCTTTAATAAATCCTTGACGCAAACCGTTAAGCCCTCCAATGAGCAGAATAATCAGTATAAAGATATCGATGGCGTTCATGACTTTAAAGTGCGTCTACACAATCTTTCACAAGTTCCGGGCCAGTATAGACCAAACCGCTATACACTTGTACCAAAGTTGCACCGGCATTGCGTTTCGCAACTGCCTGCTCACCTGAAAGAATACCACCAACACCAATTAAAGGAATTTTGCCCTCTAAAGTTTTGGCAAAGGCTGCCAGACACGCGGTACTCTTTTCAAATACTGGCGCACCCGATAAACCACCGGCTTCATCGCCATGTGGCAAATTCTCTACCCCTTCACGAGACAAGGTGGTATTAGTCACAATTAAACCATCAATTTTAAATTGCAGTAATTGCTGGGCAATAAATTCAATATCGGACAGTTCTAAATCTGGCGCAACTTTCAGCACCAACGGTACATAATGCTGATGCTCTTCGGCCAACGCCAACTGACGCTGTTTCAAGGTTTGCAACAGCTCGGTCAGGGCATCGCCGCTTTGCAGACTACGCAAATTCTTGGTGTTTGGTGATGAGATATTGACCGTAATATAAGAGGCGTAATTATAAACTTTTTCTAAACAGATCAGATAATCATCAACCGCTTTTTCTACCGGAGTATCGGCATTTTTACCAATATTAATCCCCAGTACGCCTTTAAATTTGGCGGCCTTGACGTTTTCAATCAGCTTATCGACGCCATCATTATTAAAGCCCATGCGGTTAATAATGGCTTTGGCCTGCGGTAAACGGAACAGACGCGGATATGGATTACCGGCTTGCGGACGCGGGGTGATGGTACCAATTTCAATAAAACCAAAACCTAGAGCGGCCAGTGCATCAATATAGGCACCATTTTTGTCCAGGCCTGCAGCCAGACCTACCGGATTCGGGAATTCAATACCCATACAGGTGACCGGTTTTGCTGCCACCTGCTGACGCATCAGGCCCATTTTATGACCTGATTTTAATAAAGATAATGTGAGCTCATGTGCACGCTCCGGTGCCAAAGAAAACAACAAAGGGCGGGCAAGAGAATACAACATATCGGCAAAAGTCTACGGCTTTTTAAGTCGGCCTATTATAGGCCCAGATTGTTGAAAACACCATGCTTGACCATTGTTTATTTTTACCGGTTATTGCACTGTCGCCGTTAATTTAATCTGCCCGGCATCGGAAATTAATTCCATTTTTTCAATGCTTAATCCCATTTGTGCCAGCTGGGTCAGGAAATTGGCCAGCACAGAATATTGTGCATGACTGCTTACAATTTGAATTTTTTCACCCGACTGCTGCGATGCCACCGATAAACCCTGCTGCTGTGCCACGCGCTGTACTTTTTCCAGACTGCTGAGCTGTACATCCCCGGCCGGCTTCATGGTCACGGCGTTGCTTTGCATCCACACCACCAGATCTTTTAAGGTATTGAGCCGTTTTTGCTGCTGATCTGCTGCGCCGTGCATATACCACAGCGCCGATCCGACGGCGGCCACCAGCACAAAAATACCGGTAAAAATCACCATGATCCGTTCACGCAAGCTCAACGTATCTAAATAGTCATTTAATTTTTCCAGCGACTGATCCCAACGCTGCTGAATTTTTTCTACTGCTTTCATTATTGTATTTTCACCAGTCCGATTGCGCCGTTGGCGGCCGGTTGAATATTACCTAGCTCGACCTTAAAGCCTTGCTGGTTTAATTGCTGGGTCAATGCCTGCAAGCTGGCTGCGGAACTGGCCTGCAATTCCATATTCAGACTGGACAGATCATAATTGACCCGTCTGGCCACAATCTGATTCTGCATCAATACCGGCCCGATCCGACTGAGCAGCTGTAAGGCCTGGGTATCGGCAGTCTGGCTTTGTTTTAACTGATATTCAAACTGGCTTTTAATATTTTGTTCGGTGACCGGATAGTTTTGCCCAAACCAGTATTTAAACTGATCAATCGCCTGCACCGCGGTCTGATTCGCGACTTTTTTATACTGATACCAGCGCGTGGCATCATAACTGAACTGCACCACCAGAATCCCCAAAAATACCGCAGCACAGGCTTTCCAGTAACCCGAAATGCCCGATTCACTTTTGGCTTTGGGTAAAATATTAAAAGGATGCTGTTTGGCTTTTTTCAGCACCGGCACTTCATAATGGAAGGAGCTTAACTGCTCATGCGTGCTGATGGCCTCAATACTGTGCATCTGTTCGGCGGTAAAATTACTGATCTGATAACGCTGTTCAGGCGCCTGATAATCCAGAAATAAAGCCAGATCATCGACCGAGCTGCCCAGATATTCATTTTCACGTACCAGCAACCGGCCACAGACATTGGCCAGCACAATATGCTCAGGCTCCGGCACCGGCAGCAATAAAAAGTCCGGCAATAAGGCCGTGACTTTGACCGGTAATAAAGCCAAAGCATGTTGCAAGGTTTCGACATGACTTTGCGCCACACCAAGTAAAGTCAGGCGGTCCGGCTGCTGAAAATGATGCAGCACTTTCATGGCATCAATTGGCAATACCACAAACTCTTCTAGCAGGAATTTAATCCCCTCTGGCCCCAGCTGCTTGTATTGGGCCTTGTTCATCTGCTGTTGCAGCATCTGTATATCCCGGCTCGGGAAATACACCACTGCTTCTTCACCCTGATGAAGCTGTATCGCCTGAATCAGGTCTTCAAGGGTATTGGCCTGAACCCAGTACTCCCCGCTCGACCATTGCCAAACCCCATTGGCTTCCGGCATCCATATTTGCAACATTGTTATTGTACTGCCATGAAATAAAGTGTGTTGTTATGCGTCTGGAATAAAACTTTTTATTTGTGTCGATAAACCTGCAGCAATGACCGCCTGCTCATAAATACGCGCTTCTGCCAGCGCATAAGGATGGAAAGATTCCCCGGTTAACTGCTCTGCAATATGTGCCACCACATTCATATGACACACCACGGCAATTGATTCATAAGGCAAATGCGATAACCACTCAATAGCCTGAGTCGCATCATCCTCCGGTTTAATGGTATTGCAGATCACCACAGGCACATCTTTAAAATAGGTCTGGATATGCGCCAGCGTTTCCTGGGCACGTAACAGCGGACTAACCACAAACACATCCGGACGGATCAGATCTTTTAAATACTCTGCCATTTGCTGTGCCTGGGTATGCCCACGTTCGGTCAGGGGACGTTTAATATCATTACCATGCACGGGTGGTGAAGCTTCACCATGACGCACTAGGGTCAATTGCATATACATTTCCTTATTTCATTTTGTCCGCATTATAAGCAGTAAATATGACAGTTCGGTTCATCAAACTGTCATATTTTAACCAATTTATACTTCATGATGCGGCAATACAAACTCTACATCACTACGATGGCCATTTTTCATGAGTGCCAGTGCAATCGTCAGCGGCGGCTGTCCTTCATAAATCACATCATACAAGGCGCTGGTAATTGGCATATACACATCCAGCTCTTCAGAACGTGCTTTGACCTGCACAATGGTATTAATCCCTTCTGCAGTCTGGCCCAGTTCCTGCGTGGCCTGTTCCAGGGTTTTACCTTTGCCCAGCGCATAACCGACCTGATAGTTACGACTCAGTGGACTGCTACAGGTGGCAAATAAATCACCGACACCCGACAGACCAAGGAACGTCAGCGGGTTGGCGCCCAACTTGACCGCAAAACGGCTCATTTCAGCCAAAGCGCGGGTTAGAATCATACTCTTGGTATTTTCACCGACGTTATACGCGGCGGCCATGCCCATCGCCACGGCATAAATATTTTTTAACGCCCCGCCAAGTTCGACCCCGTGTACATCATCACTACCGAATACACGAAATAAAGCACTGTGCAGTGCCTGCTGCACCGCATAACGCACCAGTTCTGACTGGCTGGCTATCACGGTTCCGGCGGGCTGCCCGGCTACAATTTCTTTGGCCAGATTCGGGCCAGACAGCACCCCATACGGCACTTCTGGCAATTCGGCGCGAATAATATCACTCATAAAGCAGAAGGTTTTGGCCTCAATACCCTTGGTCAGAGACACCACCGCCTGTGAGGTGATAAACGGTTTAATCTGCTTCAGCACATCACGAAAAGAATGACTTGGAATGGCCACCAGAATAATATCGCGGTCGCGCACCGCCAGTTCCAGATCCGATACTGCTTTTAAGCCCGGCTCTAAAGGAAAATCTGGCAAATAGCGTTTATTGATATGAGTGCGGTTAATTTCTTCAGCGGTGGCTTCATCCCGAATCCAGATCATGGTATCGCAGCCGTTACGCACCGCGGTATTGGCCATGGCGGTACCAAAACTGCCCCCACCCAAGACGGTAATTCTTAATGCGGTTTTCTGATCAATATTGACCGGTTCTACCAGACTGGCAAAATTCAATTCTGACATTATTTTTATATCCTCAGCCGTATGCGATGCTTATTCAGTCCAGTAACTGACATAGGCGTCAGTCTGAATGTCCGCACGCGGCGCAATCGCTTTTGCGGCAGTTCCAATATAGATGATGCCTGAAATTAAATCATCTTCATTTAATTTCAAAGCTTTTTTCAATAATTTTGATTCCACTACGCCACCACTGCGCCACATACTGGCAAAGCCTTGGGCCTGCAAAGACAGCAGGAAATTCTGTACCGCCGCCCCGGTACTTAAGGTTTGCTCAAAATCCGGAACTTTAGGATGCGGCTGGAACTTGGTCAGTGCCAGCACCAGTAACGGCGCCCGAAAAGGATGATGTTTCACACGTTCCAGCTGCACCGCATCGGTCTGGCCTAAATCGGCCAGAGCCTGTACCAGCAACTCGCCAAAAGCTTCGCGGCGCTCTGCCGGAATCACCACAAAACGGGTCGGTTTTAAACGATGATGATCAGGCGCGGTCAAGGCTGCCTGAAAGGCACGCTCCAGCTGCGCTGCATTCGGTGCCGGCTCGACCAGATGCCCAATCGACTGACGTTGATGAATATTCTGATGAACCGTAGCTTCCATTGTATCCGTCATTGGCTTATATCTATCTATAAAATCTGCCTCAAGATTAGCATAAACCACAGAATTTACTCTATTTGCGTTGGGTTATTTGTATAAATCCTGAGTTTTAATGGCCGGCTTGTCTGTCACAGAGCCACTATATAAAACTGCATTTCTTTACAGCTTCTACAAACTCTAAAAGTGTAGATATGTTTAGATAGATGACTGATTCAACAAATAAAATATGGGGACCACACATGAACAAGCTGATTGGTTTAAGTGCTGCAGCCACCGCTGCGCTATTTTTGACCGCCTGTGCTTCAAACCCGACCTCTTCGCTGGCAATTCAGAAAGAAAATAATCAGTACGAAGTCACCGGTTTAGGTAAAAGCAATATCATCTCCAAAAACAATGCGATTAGTGCGGCCAACAAAACCTGTGGTAGCCGCGCTACACCGGTGGTGGTCGATGAACAGACCACTTATAACGGCGCTTTAAAAGGCGTGGTCGATGAACAGACCGGACAGATGATTCAGGCTGCCGCGACTGTGCTCGGCACCATCTCGGGTCGTAATGCCCAGCTGGCACAGGATGATGATTATCAGACCGTACTCACCTTCCGCTGTCAGGCCAACTAATCTGAACGTAATCAAAAGATGCAATAAAAAATGGATCAGGTCCTTTGGAGCTGATCCATTTTTTCATTTTAATGCGGGTAGCTGCCTCAGCAACAACACGACATAGTAAAGTCTAGCAATAACCATCTAAACGGGTTAATGGCAATTTTTGCCCGATGGCTTTTTCAATTTCTGGCAAATAGAAGGCATCATCTTCGGCCAGGAAACTAATACTGATCCCACGCGTGCCGGCACGACCGGTACGACCAATACGGTGCACATAGTCATCTGACTGTTCTGGCAAGGTAAAGTTCACTACATGCGACACGCCATCGACGTGAATGCCTCGTCCGGCAACATCGGTGGCAATCATGATGTTGTGCTTGCCATTTTTAAACTGGTCCAGCATTTTCAGGCGTTTGTCCTGGGCAATTTCACCAGATAGCATGACCACTTTATAGCCATCACGTTTCAGATGGTCATACAGACGGCGCACCTGATCGCGGCGGTTGGCAAAAATCATGACTTTTTCAATTGGCTCGTCGCGCAAAATATCTTGCAGCAGTTTATATTTGTCTGAATTCGACACCATATATACGCGCTGTTCAACATCGGTATTGGTTTTCTTTTCCGGTTCAATTTCGACAGTCACCGGTTCAAATAACCATTGCTGGGCCAGATTCAGTACATCATAGCTAAAAGTGGCCGAGAACATTAAAGTCTGGCGCTGCTCTTTACGCGGTGAAAAACGCACAATCCGTTTTACCGATGGAATAAAGCCCATATCCAGTAAACGGTCGGCTTCATCAATCACCAGAAATTCCAGCTGATCCAGCCAGACTTCTTTTTGCTCGACAAAGTCAATCAGACGACCCGGGGTCGCGACCATAATGTCGACAAAGTTTTTATCCAGCTGCGCTTTTTGCTTGTCAAAATCGACACCACCCAACAAGGTCACCACATGCAGGTCGGTAAACTTCACCAGCTCTTTAGCATCACTTTCAATCTGTAAGGCCAGTTCACGGGTCGGCGCCAGAATCAGGGCACGCGGCTCACCACGGAAACGCTGCTCTTTCACCGGATTATTCAATAAGTCATTGATTACGCTAATGAGGAAGGCAGCGGTTTTGCCGGTACCGGTCTGGGCGCGACCAATGGCATCATGTCCAGCCAAAGTAAATTTTAAAACCTTTTGCTGAATGGGCGTCATTTCCTTAAAACCTAAGGCCGCAATAGCTTGTCTCAGTTTCGGATGTAAATTTAAGGTTTCAAAACCAGATGACATAAAAATGTGCTCTAACTTATTAATCACAAAAACGTATCATATTATAAACAAAAAACGCCCCAATAGATGGAGCGTTTTTCAGATTAATCCAACGATTAGTCTAAAGGTTGTACTTCTTCCGCTTGGAAGCCTTTTTGACCTTTAACTACGCTGAACTCAACACGTTGACCGTCACGAAGCGAACGGTGGCCTTCGCCTTGAATCGCACGGAAGTGAACGAATACATCGTCGCCGCCGTTACGTTGAATAAAGCCAAAACCTTTAGTGTCGTTGAACCATTTAACTACGCCTTGTTCACGAGCTGTCATAAGTTAATCCTCATTGATTAAAAAGAAGGACCACCCGGTGTTGCAAACAGCAGAGCAAACAAAGTTTAAAAATATTTTTATTTCTAAGCTTGTAATCATTCTGTATAACTATTAACAAAATCCCGGTTACATCCAATTTGTAATAGGGCGACAAACAACAACTGCCTATCTCAAATCCTAAATACGCATCGAGCTTAACACGGGTTTATGACAAATAATAGATTTTTTTTGATTTATCTTATTCAGAATTCATGCTTTTTTCGACAGAGTTAATTCAAGATTTTTCAATGTTATATTTTGATAAAAACCGCAAATAAACTTTAGATTTGGCACCAAATTTGCTAATATTTTGAGTCCTTTTTTAAAGACCCGATTGAAGCAGATTATGGACAACTCTGTCGATGAAATGATCATCATTGATGCGATGGGACAACCCTGCCCCATGCCCTTACTGATGCTAAAACGCGCTTTAAAAAAAACCGGCGCCGGACACTTTCTGCTCAAGTCCTCTGACCCGCATAGTCAGCAAGATGTCAGCCGCTATTGTCAGATTCACCAGTACGGCTGTGAATTGACACAAATTTCTGCCAACGAGTTTCATTACTTTATTGAAATTAAATAATTTTCAATTAAAGTAAACAGCATGCATTGGCATAAAACTTTACATTTCTCTACCTTTTTTCCTTAATTTGCAGGGATATTGGTATTAAGATGAAATTTACAGGTAATACGACCCACCGATCCTATAAGGAGAACTCATGAGTGACAGCCGCAATCAGTTGATGCCCCTGTCATTATCTGCGCCAGGCGTAAATCTCGGTGCTTATATTAGTACCGTCAATCAAATTCCTATTTTAACGGCTGAACAAGAAAAAGAGTTAGCTGAACGTTATTATTACGATCAAGATTTAGATGCAGCAAAAATGCTGGTCATGTCGCATTTGCGATTTGTAGTCCATATTGCGCGTAGTTATGCAGGTTATGGTTTGCCACAAGGCGACCTGATTCAGGAAGGCAACCTCGGTCTAATGAAGGCCGTGAAACGCTTCGACCCGAATATGGGCGTGCGTCTGGTGTCATTTGCCGTGCACTGGATTAAAGCCGAGATTCACGAATACGTGATCCGTAACTGGCGTATTGTTAAAATTGCCACCACCAAGGCACAGCGTAAACTGTTCTTTAATTTACGCAGCCTGAAAAAATCCAGCAAAAAACTGACGCTGGAAGAAGCCAAATCGATTGCCAACGACCTAAATGTCACTCCGGAACAGGTCCTGGAAATGGAAGGCCGTCTGACCGCTTATGACGCGGCTTTCGAAGCGCAAAATGATGATGAAAGTGAAAACACTACCCATGTTGCGCCGGCGCTTTATTTAGAAGATAACCGTTACGATCCGGCCCGTCTGGTCGAAGATGAAGATTATGAGGCACAAAGTACCTCTGCCCTGCATGAAGCCATGGAGCAGCTGGATGACCGTTCGCGTAATATCTTGCAGCGTCGCTGGTTAGATGATGATAAATCGACCCTGCATGAACTAGCTGCTGAATATAATGTGTCTGCGGAGCGTATTCGCCAGCTTGAAAAAAATGCCATGGAAAAAATTAAAGTGGCAATGTCATCTAACTAAGTGATGATTCCAGAGTGCTAAAGTTAAAAAAGGGCGATCTGCCCTTTTTTGCTGTCTGTGCTTGCTGAAACCGGGCGATGATCTTAAAGAAATCCATTTTCTCCCCCCCTAAAATCAAAAAGCTGGATTCAATACGACATTTCAGGGTGAAAGTTTTTCACTTTCTCGTTGCCCGGAAAAATGTTAAGGTTGAGCGCAAATTTACTCAGGTCATTCTTGCTATGTGGATTGCAATTTCTGCCCTTAATTTAGCACTTGCGGTGATGTTAGGTGCATTTGGGGCACATGGCTTAAAAGCACGCGCAACAGAAGCTCAACTGGCGTGGTGGCAAACAGCGACTGATTATTTTTTCTATCATGCCCTCGGATTATTGGCACTGGCGATTCTGGCCAAAGTCATGACTCAATTTCCCATTAAAGCCAGCTTCCTGCTGATTCAGGTCGGGATTGTGTTTTTCTGTGGCTCATTGTATGTGATGGCGCTAGGTTTGCCGCGCGGTCTGGGGGCCATTACCCCAATTGGCGGTGCGCTAATGATTGCCGGCTGGCTGGTACTGGCCTGGAATGCCATGAAATATGCCCGATAATTCGGGAACGGAACAGCTAGGAAACTGCAGGTATGCACATTTATTTAAACGGCGAATTACAACAGACACAGTGCCATAATTTACTAGAACTGGTGCAACAACTGGCGTTGGAAGGCAAACGTTTTGCGGTAGAACAAAACGAGATGATTGTGCCGAAAAGCCGACTGGAAAGCACCCCTATTCATGATCAAGACCGCATTGAAATTATTCATGCCGTTGGCGGCGGCTAAGACGGAGCACGTATGGAAGACACCCTACTTAAAATCGGTTCACGCACTTTTAACTCGCGCTTGCTGGTGGGCACAGGAAAATATAAAGATCTGCAGGAAACAGATCTGGCCATTCAGGCCAGCGGTGCGGAAATTGTAACTGTTGCTATTCGTCGCGTGAATATTGGTCAGCATCCCGATCAGCCAAATTTGCTGTCTGTGATTCCACCAGAAAAATATACCATTTTGCCAAATACAGCCGGCTGTTTTGATGCCAACAGTGCAGTGCGTACCTGTATGCTGGCACGTGAACTGCTCGATGGTCACAATCTGGTAAAACTGGAAGTACTGGGCGATGAAAAAACCCTGTATCCAAATATCACCGAAACCTTAAAGGCAGCGCGTACGCTTATTGATGATGGTTTCGAGATTATGGTCTACACCTCGGATGATCCGATTGTGGCACAAGAACTGGAAAGCATGGGCTGTGTGGCAATTATGCCTTTAGGCAGCTTAATTGGTTCAGGACTGGGGATTTTAAACCCGCATACCATTTCTATTATTAAAGAAAATGCCAAAGTACCGGTACTGGTCGATGCGGGTGTCGGCACCGCCAGTGATGCAGCAATTGCCATGGAACTGGGCTGTGATGGCGTGTTAATGAATACTGCAATTGCAGCAGCGCAAAGTCCGGTCCTGATGGCTTCGGCAATGCGCAAAGCAGTGGAAGCAGGTCGTGAAGCCTATCTGGCAGGCCGGATGCCGCGTAAACGTATGGCCAATGCCAGCTCGCCAGAAACCGGTTATTTCTTTAAATAATCCGGACATTATCTGTGCTGAGAGATAAGTTACTCCTTCAGGTTTCACTTGATTTAAAAGCTAAACATGAAAAAAGGACTCTGCTTGAGTCCTTTTTTATTGCGGTTTTTAAACCTGGATCAAGGAATCAAGCCTTCATCACGCATGGCAATCTGCACCGATTGACGCTCGGCCACTTTATTGCGTAGCGCAATAATATGGGTATATGGGGTTAAATCATGATGAATATGGTTCGACCAGTTGGTCAGTACGAATAAATAGGCATCGGCCGGGCCAAAGTTATCATCGACCAGATACTCATTTTCTGATTCACCAATAGTTTTATCAATATAACTTAACAGACGGTCAATTTCAGCATAGGCTTTATTTTTTTCATCATCGGTTAACTGGCCACCGAAGAATACCGCGTAGGCATCATGCAATTCCGAGTTGAGATAACCTAACCATTCCAGCACTTTGGCACGGCCCATGCCAGATGGCGGAATTAAATCTTGTTTTGGATCGTGCTGGGCCAGAAACGGTAAAATTGCCACGTTCTCGGTCAGAATTAGACCTGGATTAATCTCAAGCGCCGGAACATAGCCTTTTGGATTAATTTCGTAATAATCATGACCTTTTTCGGTTTTATGGGTTTTCAGGTCGACACGTTCTAAATCAAAATCTACATTAATTTCATTTAAAATAATATGGGCCGCTAAAGAACATGCACCCGGTGAATAATAAAGCTTCATATCTGATCCTTGTTATATAACTACTAACTGTTTTAAATGGCTTCTAACAAACTTTCAAGTGATCGAACCTGTAAATTGCAAAAAAGCGTAAATGCGTAAAAAACATTTACCTTTTCAATATTGAGCAAGCGCGGCGCTTATTCAAGTGGATTGCGGCTGCTTTTTTCACTTCATTTGTTTTACCATAGTCGCCTTTAAAGTTTCATGAAAAGCCGATTGTGATTAGTCTGAAAAAAGAAGAGTGGTTTTCCAATATCCGGACCGATGTGCTGGCCGGTCTGGTGGTGGGGCTGGCCCTGATTCCTGAATCCATTGCCTTTTCTGCAATTGCCGGTGTCGATCCACAAGTTGGCCTATATGCCTCCTTCTGTATTGCCGTGACCATTGCCTTTTTTGGTGGCCGCACGGCAATGATTTCGGCCGCGACAGGTGCCATGGCGCTACTGATGATTACCCTGGTCAAAGAGCACGGGCTGCAATATTTGCTGGCGGCAACGGTACTGACCGGAATCATTCAAGTGGTGGCCGGCTATTTTAAAGTGGCCAAGCTGATGCGTTTTGTGTCGCAATCGGTGGTCTATGGTTTTGTGAATGCGCTGGCGATTTTAATTTTTGTCGCGCAACTTCCAGAGCTGATGCAAATGGATCTGTGGGGCTATGTCTTTGTCGGCCTAGGGCTGGCGGTAGTTTATCTGTTTCCCTATCTGCCTAAAATTGGCAAGGCGGTGCCCTCACCCTTAATCTGCATTATTGTGCTGAGTCTGCTGGCGCTGTTTTTGGGTGCCGATATGCGTACGGTGAGTGATCTGGGACAATTTCCAGACACCTTACCGGTATTTTTAATTCCTGAAATTCCGCTGAATTTTGAAACACTGGCGATTATTTTCCCCTATTCCATCACCCTTGCGACAGTGGGTTTACTGGAAACCATGATGACCACCACCATTGTGAATGAAGTGACGGAAACTGAAGGTGACCGTCATCAGGAATGTCGTGGTCAGGGCTATGCCAATATTGTCAGCGGTTTTATGGGCGGGATGGCCGGCTGTGCCATGATTGGCCAGTCGATTATTAACGTCAGCTCTGGTGCGCGTACCCGTCTTTCTACTTTGGTCGCCGGCGTTTTCCTGCTGTGTCTGGTGGTGTTCTTTAAAGACTGGCTGGCTTATATTCCAATGGCGGCGCTGGTGGCGATTATGATTATGGTGGCCTTTACCACCTTTAACTGGGATTCGGTGCGTAACTTTAGCAAGCATCCAAAGCAAAGTAATATTGTGATGCTGACCGTGGTGGCGATTGTACTGGCCACACACAACCTGGCCTTGGGTGTTTTCGTTGGGGTATTGCTGTCGGCCTTATTCCTGGTGAATAAGCTGGAAAGTGAAGTCAAAGTTCAGTCTGAACGCGTACAGGATACACGCCGTTATCAGATTACCGGACAGATTTTCTTTAGCAGCTCGGACAAGTTTTTCCAGTTCTTTGACTTTAAGGAAAATCTGCAACAGGTAAAGATTGATCTGACTCACGCGCATATTTGGGATTTAACCTCAGTGAATATGCTGAATACCGTGGTGCAAAAATTTGAAGCTCGCGGCATTCAGGTCGAGCTGATTGGCTTGAATGAAGCCAGTGACACCCTGATTGATAAATTAAGTCCGAATTAAGCTTGAGTAAAACCACATAAAAAAACGCCTGATAATCAGGCGTTTTTTTATGGCAGATCAATACCCGCCTTATTTACGGCGACGTAACCAAGCCGCAGCACTCAGACCGAATAATCCCAATAATGACCATAGACCGGTACTCCCCCCATGGGTATCCGCTTTGGAGTCTTCCGATGGCTTTGGTTCTACCGGTGCATCTGCCAAATCCAGATCAATAATAATCGGGTCGTGGTCAGATGAACGGAAAGCATCCGGGCTATAAAAGGCCTGAATCTGCTCGGCAGTTTTATAGTCTTCGTTATAGGCCAGCGCCGTCGGTTCATCGGCATTAATGGCCCATGCAAAAGCACGTTTAACCTGTGGATACAATTGCGCATCGGCAATGGCATGGTCTAAATTACCGGCGCCGCCATAGCCCTGGGTATTACTGGCTACACCAAACACATAACTATAAGCCTGTTTGCCCTGTCCGATTTTTTCATCATTAAACAGATTTTTATAGTTGGCCTTTTCCAGCGCCAAAATCGGATCTTCTTTGGCATAACTGTTTAAGTCGCCCAGAATCAGGACATTGGGCTGCGTTACTTTGGTTGGATTGGTCGCCAGCCATTGCATTAATTTCTGTACTGCGGTCACACGGGTGCTATTCCAGCAGCCTTGACCATCACCCTGATCTGCATCTACACCCGTGTCAGGACAGCTACCTTTGGATTTCAGATGCTGTGGCACCACGGTAAAGCTTTCGCCACCCGCCACAGGTTTAAAACTTTGCGCCATGGTGACACGGTTCAATTGCGTACCATCATCAAACACGGCAGCGGCATTCACCGGCGTCAGGCGTTTGCTGTTATAAATCATGGCTACGGCAATGGTATCGGTGCCCAAGCGATCTGCATTTGGCGGTGTCACATACTTCCAGTCTGGCCCCAGACTTTGGGTTAAATAGGCAATAGCGCTGTCTGGGCCATAACCATTGTTGGCAATTTCATTCAGGCCATAGACATCGGCATCAATGGCTTTTAAGGCACTGACAATTTTCTGATGCTGCTTGTCGAACTCTGCTTTGGTTTTTGCACCGCGCTCGGTCGGGAAGCCTTGTGCAGCGCCATTGTCATAGTTCAGGACATTAAAGGCCGCAGCACGAATCTGGGCAGTATTTTTGGCACTGACGCTGCTGCGCTCATTTTTGTCTGCCACGATATTCGGCAAGGTTCTGCCCTGAACAGGCTGAATACGCCACTGGTTAAAACGATATTCCAAAATCCCTTCTACATTTTGCAGCTCATAGCCGGCTCTTAAGGTATTTTGCGCATTAAAGTTCAGCGGCAACCACGGCGTCCGGTTCTGGTTGTTATAGCCATCATCCAGAATAATTTTCGACAGCAGGTTTTGTTTGGCCAGGCTGAGTGCTTCGTCGGATTTGGCCGGATACAGATTGGTCGGCATATATAAACGCCCAAGGCTTAGGGCCAGCTCGCCATAACGGCCATAATTATAGTTTTCACTGACGGTCAGAGTTTGCGGCAGTTTAACCAGCGCACCCTGATAACGCTGCGGTGCATGCTGCTGCATATCCGTCAGGCTTTCAAACGGTAAATTTACCGTTTTTGGTGCTACCCAGCTTGCCGCTTGCGGATTACAGGTTTGAATATCCTGAGTCAGCTGGTCCAGCTGCAGCTGGTTTTGATAGCTAGTGAGGCGACCGCGTAAAATCACCTCTTCCCCAACCTGACCACCTTTGATCTGGCTGCTGGCCGGAATATAAACAAAAATCGCATTATTCAGGTTTGGCTTGGCTTTGCTATCTGGCGTTTGCAGATAAAAACCGGAAAAACCATTGCTATAACGATAATCTGCGGTCATCACCCCACGCACGGTATAGATCTGGTTCTTGCTGGCACTGTGCAAATCGGCAATGGCGGTATCACTACTGCTACAGCTAATCGTTTCCGTCACAGGCGGTGGCTGCTCTCCTTCTGGCAGCAAATACTGACTAAAAGCATTCCGGTCAGACCAGGCCGTCCATTCACTGTTCACATCAAAAGGTGCTGTTGGGTCAACTGAGCTAACACTATGCGTGGTTTTATTGCGGCTTAAACTGGTGCCCTCTGCCCAACTCGTAGTCTGTCCAAGCACACCAAAACGATCGACCGGTGTATTATTCTTATACAGCACAACCGCATCATTACCATTAAAGTTCAAACTTGCGATTTTTTTGACCAGATCGCCCAGCACCAGCTCCAATTCACTTCGCCCGACCAGATATTCAGCTTTGGCCGGCAACACTCCCTCTAAAGATACCGTCAGTCCGGCTGTGGTTGAGCCATTGGAAAAAATCTTGATTTGATACTGAGATAAATCGGCCGCTGTCGCATCGGGGTTATAAATCTCCAGTCCCTTACGGTTCGATGTACCATCGACATATTGACTGAACATCAGCTCTGCATGTGCAGAAAAGCCACAACCCATGAGTGCCATGGCCCAGCATAAAGTATGTAATTTCATTGTTTTTTATCAGTTGTTAAAGCTTATTCAGGCTATTTTTTAGACATGACAGATGTATGAACATTTGATGAAACTATTTCTGCATTTTCATGACAGCTGCCGTGAAAAAAATAGCGCAATGCATGAAAAAATTTGACTTCAACTGCTCAGGACTTAAAATACCGCATTTGAATTTTTTACGATTGCCAAAGTTATGTCGAATGATCAATTAGACCAGCAAGTCGTCGAGCTGGACAACTTAAACGAGCACCGTGAAATTGTGACGTTTATGCGTCGTTCCTCACCACTCAACACCTCTCAACGTACTGCGCTTGAACAATATGGTCACCTAATTTTGGAATATCCGGTTGGCGATTTACGTCAGCATTTTGAACATCCAGAACGTCCTTTAACGGTGGAAATCGGTTTTGGGATGGGCCGTTCACTGGTCTTAATGGCACAGGCCAATCCGGAGCGTAACTTTGTGGGTATTGAAGTGCATGTGCCAGGTATTGCCCAGTGCGTATATGAAGCAGGCACGGCCGGTTTAAGCAACCTGCGCGTCCTGGATGCCGATGCAATTCAGGTGCTGCGTGAAATGCCAGACAACAGCATTAACACCGTACAACTGTACTTCCCAGACCCATGGCAGAAGAAACGCCACTTCAAACGCCGTTTTGTGGTGGATGAACGTATGGAACTGGTCGAGCAAAAACTGGAAATGGGCGGCACTTTCCATGCAGCAACTGACTGGGAACCGTATGCAGAATGGATGCTGGACGTGCTGGACAACCGTTCCCGTTTAGAAAACCTGGCAGGCAAAGGCAACAGCTATCCACGTCCGGAATGGCGCCCGCAAACCAAATTTGAACGCCGCGGTATTGAAGCCGGTCACAAGATTAACGACTTTATCTTTAAGAAAATTTCTTAATCGCAAAGTTGAAAAAGCGCTGAAATCTCAGCGCTTTTTTTATACGTCCCTATTTTAAGATCAAAGATTTTAAAATAGATGATCTATCAGTCAAAAGATCGGATCGCCCACTCGATCAATCAGCATCAACCCGAAAATAACAACAATGGGTTATGACTGATGACGTTCTAAAATCTGCTGGCTGAATAGTTGATAAACCGCCTGTAAATCAGGTCGCTGCGCATCAGCCAATAACTGCTGATGCATCTGTAAAATATTCTGATCACCACGCATGGCCGGGCCGGTCTGCATGATTTTAGGGTCGGCCTGGGTGGCCTTCTGCGCCGTTTCCAGCATTAACGGATACAGCAGACTAAAATCGACCTGCTGGACATCAACAATTTGCCGGGCCATGTCATAACAATAATTACTGAAATTACAGGCAAACACCGCGGCCAGATGCAGGCTCAGACGCTGCTCGGAGCTATAGGCATAAACCCACTGACTGAGTTCATTGGCCAGCTGCAACAATACAGCCTGATCGTCTTCATCTGCCGCTTCAATAAATAAAGGGGTATTGGACCAGTCAATCTCACGTTCCAGACTAAAGGTTTGCAGCGGATAAAATACTCCGGCACGTGCATGTACCTGCTGTAACAGCTGCATCGAGGTACTGCCGGAGGTATGGACCATCAGCACTTCAGGCAAATGAGGATGCACCTGCTCAATTACCGCGGCAATGGATTGATCACTCACCGCAATGATCACCAAGTCTAGTGTCGCATCAAACTGTTCAGGGCTATGAATTGCACTGGCCTGTACCTGCTGTGCCAGCTGCGCTGCCTTATCCAAACTGCGGCTATAAATTTGTACTATCTGGTACCGTGCACTCAATGCCTGTGCCAGATGATGTGCTACCCGTCCCGCGCCAATAATCCCGATTCGCATCTGTTTCATCTATATTTTGAACTGCCCACAGCATGCCAATAAAAAAAGGACGAATCAATTCGTCCTGATAGACTTGAGCCAGTTTTAGAACTTTCTTAAGGTCAGAATCTGTTCACTGCGTCCAAATGGCCCATGAACATCATGCAGAATGCCGCTGGTCAGACCAATACCATCTTCACCATATTGTTGTACCACTTCCAGTCCCAGCCACTGGCCTTGCGGCAAGCGGTGCAGATGAATTTGCAGATCCAGATTTGGAAAGCCCCAACCGGCATTCGGGTCCTGACGTGGCACCACACCATTGGCAGTATCTACCATGCCCATCAGGCGGGTAAAATCGGACGTCGGCTGACCGTCAATCATTTCAAGCTGATTACTGAGCCAGACAATGCCTTTGCCCGGACGATGGTCCAGATGGGCACGGGTCTGAATGCTTTGAATATAGCCGCCTGGCCAGCAGCGCATGCCATCCCACTCGGGTAAATAGTCCGGACTTTCTGTCGGCAAATCTTCCAGACCGGCAATAGCGCGGGTGTCGGAAGTCAGCATTTTCCAGGCACGTGCCACAATACAGGTTTTACCATTGGCACACATTTCCGCTTCAATCAGTTCAATGGTTTTACCCGGGCGAATCATGCGGGTAGTAATCGAAAATTCACCAAAGGCAATCAACCCAAAAATATCCAGCCCGACCCGGCCAATGCGCATTTCTGCACGTGGCTGGAACTGTTCCAGCTCGGCACAGAGAATACCTGTGGCAGGTGCCATATGCTGCTCATGCGGATTCCACGCACCCTGAGCATGAATATTCGATTCATAATAAGCTGTGCTGCTACCATCTGCATGCTGTTCACGTCTGATAAAACTGTAATATGCCGACATTATTTTCCCTACTTCCTTACTCTTTGGTCTGTGTGCTACCTGCCTGTGTAGCCTCTGTTTCGTTTATTTTCGTGCAAAAAAACCATAATAATTCATGATTTGACAATAAACCCTGCAACTTTTAAATCCGACTTTTGTTAATACGTCTTTGGTCTGTTCAGCCGAAACCAGTTCAAAATCATCATCCAGACGTGCAATCATCTTTTCACTCTGGCTCACTGTTAAGCCCTGTTGCACCGCCACATACTGCAGCACTTGCTGTTCAGCCAATGTTTCAGGCTGCATCAGGTCATAGCTGAGGAATACGCCACCCGGTTTTAAGCGCTGGCAGATGTCCTGAAAAAAATCGGCTTTGGCCGCCATGGGAATAAAATGCGCCACCAGAATGGCCAGTGCCGCATCAAAAGCCTGGCTGGATTCTAAACTCTGGGTATCGGCCTGAATAAACTGCACCCGCTCTGCACCAGCCAGTGACCGGATCGTATTTTGTGCCTGTTCCAGCATGGCACGGGAGGGATCAATGGCGGTAATCTGCCACTGTGGATGATGCGCCAATAAATAGGTCAGCTCATAGCCTGTCCCGCACCCGACCACCAGAATATGCGCAGTTTCCGGTAATTCTGCCGTTAGAATGGCATCAATCTGTTGATGTACCAGCTCATAGCCGGGAATCAGTTTACGGATGTGATCATCATAGCCAGCGACAATGACTTCACTGTGAAAGTTTTTGGCCATCTTTAACTCACTCTACCTCTGACTCTTGAATAGACTTGCGAAGATCATTCTTGTTGGAAAGTCATGACAGCTCGCGGAAAGCAAAGCAATTTTGCTCTGATTTGATTTTCCCCGAGATTCAATCACATGACCGGCGATATCCCTGTCGCCCTGTCATGTGATTAGATGCCTGCATGAATCAAGCAATTTCTTTTAGGTTTAACTCTTCACGCATAAATTCACGCAGCTTAAACTTCTGCGCCTTACCCGATGCCGTCATTGGAAACTCGCTAAAGAAACGCACATAACGTGGCACTTTATTGTGTGAAATATGCTCGGCGCAGTACTGGCGAATGGTTTCTTCTGTGCAAGGATCATTTTCATGCAGAATAATGCAGGCGCAGAGTTCTTCACCATATTTATGGTCGGGTACGCCAATCACCTGTACATCGCAAACCGCCGGATGGGTATAGAGGAAATCTTCAATTTCTTTCGGGAACAGGTTTTCACCGCCACGAATCACCACATCTTTAATCCGGCCTTTAATTTTAACAAAGCCTTCATCGTCCATTTCAGCGATATCACCGGTATGCATCCAGCGTGCAGCATCAATCACTTCTGCGGTTTTTTCCTGATCTTCCCAATAGCCGAGCATTACCGAATAACCGCGAACACAGAGTTCACCGAGCTGTCCACGTGGTACCACCTTGCCCTCTTCATCGACAATTTTGACTTCCAGATGTGGATGGACTCGGCCTACGGTACTGACGCGACGTTCCACCGAATCTTCCGTTGAACTTTGCGCACTTACCGGTGCTGTTTCAGTCATGCCATAGCAGATGGTAATTTCCGACATATGCATGCGGTCAATCACGCGCTGCATGATTTCCTGCGGACATGGACTACCGGCCATAATACCGGTGCGCAAGCTTGACAGGTCAAACTCATCAAACTGTTCATGCTCTAAAATGGCAATGAACATGGTCGGTACGCCATAAGCGGCGGTACATTTTTCCTGCTGAATGGCTTTTAAAGTATCCAGCGGGTTAAATACGGCTGATGGATAAACCATGGTGGAACCATGAGTGATACAGGCCAAGTTCCCCATCACCATCCCGAAACAGTGGAATAACGGCACTGAAATACAGACCCGATCTGCCGGGCTGAGATGAATTGCTTCACCGACAAAATAGCCATTATTTAAAATGTTGTTATGGGTCAGCATGGTGCCTTTCGGATTCCCGGTGGTGCCCGATGTAAACTGAATATTAATAGTTTCATCAAACTGCAATTCACTAGAAATCTGCTGCAGTTTTTGCAGCATTTTTTTGCTTGGCGGGGTCAGTAAATCCTGAAAGCGGTGTAATCCGGCATGTTCCTGATCATCAATTTTAATAATATGTTTCAGATGCGGCAGGCGCTCGGCTTTCAGCACTTTGCTTGCTGCCTGGTTCAGCTCCGGGGCAATTTTGGTCAGAATCTCCTGATAATTGGTGGTCTTGAACTGCGAGGCAATCACCAGTCCCTTACACGACACTTTATTCAGTACATATTCCAGCTCATTGCTTTTATAGGCCGGGTTCAGGTTCACCAGAATAATGCCGGCTTTAAAGGCCGCAAACTGGGTAATGGTCCATTCCACGCAGTTCGGCGACCAGATTGCAAGACGGTCACCTTTTTGAAAGCCCAGTTTCAGCAAACTGCAGGCAAAGGCATTCACCTGCTCTTGCAACTGCCGGTAGCTCAAACGCACATTCTGATGCAGGCTGACCACCGCATCCTGTTCGGCGTATTGCGCGCAAGCCTGATCAAATTTTTCACCAATCGTTGTGCCCAGTAAAGGCTGGCTGCTCGTTCCGTAGGCGTAGCTTAACCGTACTTGTGTCATTGAATCGTTCTCCTTGATTCTTTGTAATTCTGATTTTCAACTCTACTAATTGTTTTTGAACCACGACTACCTGTCTGTCTTCCCTGCCGTTTTTATCGTTTTTTACTCACTTCCCTCCTGTCGACGTACTGCATTCACACAAAAATCGGCAATCTGTTTGACAAAGTAATCCTTATAGTTTTGATCAAACATCACATTGCGAGATGGGTTTAAAGGTTCAATCACCACAAAAGTCATAGAGCCAACCACGCCCAGTGCGGCGGTGTTCAAATCTTCAAACTCAAACTCACCATTGACTTTTCCTTCAGCCAAAATTTCCTTAATGCTCTGCTTGATCAGCTGTTTACTGCGAAAACGTTCATGTTCCATTTCCGGATCAACCGGTTCAAACATGAGCGCATACGCCAGTTGGGGACTGTTCATGGCACGCTTCACAAAAGTTGTAACAGATTTTTGCAATTTCTGTTTTGGCGATAAATCCGAGCCGGCAATGTGGTTCAAAATTTCAACCTCATGCTGAATCGCATTCGACAACACTTCAATTAAAATCTGGCTTTTGTTTTCGAAATATCGATAGACCAGACCGGTAGATACACCGGCACGTTCCGCAATGGCCTGAATCGACGCCTCTTTAAAGCCCCCTTGAGCAATTAGTTCACGAGCGGACTGCAAAATCGACAGGCGATTCTGTTCCATTCGTTCCTGCATCAATGATGATCTTTTATAACTCATATCTTATTCTCAACCAGATAAAATGAATTGTAAATCATTTTGTGAATTTTAGTTCACTTTTTTAAATTTTCGATGTATGTTAAAAACCAAGCACAACAAAAATGCTTTTTTGGAAACAACAAATATAACCGCAGGATGGATGAAGAAATGAATTTACAAAGCTTGGATTTCGGTTTGGATGAAACACTGATCGCCCTTCGTGATTCAGTTGCTGCATTTTGTGCAAAAGAGATCGCACCCATTGCTCAACAGGTCGACCGTGACAACGAATTCCCTGCTCATCTTTGGAAAAAGTTTGGGGACATGGGTTTACTCGGTCTAACCGTAAGTGAGGAATATGGTGGCACCAACCTCGGTTATCTGGCACATATTATTGCCATGCAGGAAATTTCACGTGCCTCAGCATCTATTGGCCTTTCCTACGGGGCACATTCTAACCTATGTGTGAACCAAATTAAGCGTAATGGTAACGAAGAACAGAAACAGCGCTATTTACCGAAACTGATTTCAGGTGAATATGTCGGCGCATTGGCCATGTCAGAACCGAATGCCGGCTCCGATGTGGTGAGCATGAAACTCAAAGCTGAAGATCAGGGCGATCATTATCTGCTAAACGGTTCAAAAATGTGGATCACCAACGGTGGCGATGCAGATGTGCTGGTGGTCTATGCCAAAACTGATACCCAAGCCGGCGCCAAAGGCATGACCGCTTTCCTGATTGAAAAAACCATGCCGGGCTTTAGCCACGGTACGCACCTGGACAAACTGGGCATGCGCGGCTCGAATACCTATCCACTGTTCTTTGACAACGTGCGCGTACCGAAAGAAAACGTCCTCGGCGGTGTCGGCAATGGTGTAAAAGTGCTGATGAGTGGTCTGGACTATGAACGTGCTGTATTAAGCGCAGGCCCACTGGGCATTATGGATGCCTGCCTAGACACCGTGATTCCGTATATCCACGAGCGTAAACAGTTTGGTCAGGCACTGGGCGAATTCCAGCTGATGCAAGGCAAAATTGCTGATATGTATTCGACCTGGCTGGCCTGTAAAGCACTGGTCTATGCCGTAGGTGCAGAATGTGACAAAGCCGAGCATAGCCGCAGCCTGCGTAAAGATGCTGCCAGCGCAATTTTATATGCAGCCGAAAAAGCCACCTGGATGGCCGGTGAAACCATTCAGACGCTAGGTGGGAACGGTTATATCAATGAATTTTCTGCTGGACGTTTATGGCGTGATGCCAAACTCTATGAAATTGGTGCAGGCACCTCGGAAATTCGCCGTATGCTGATTGGCCGCGAACTGTTTAACGAAACTGCCTAAAAAATAAATCACAAGAATAGACAAGGATGTTGGCATGAATCAATTACAGAGCAAAATCAATATTCGCAGCGAAGAGTTCAAAAACAACCACGCAGCGATGCAAACCCTGGTCGATGACCTGAAACAGAAAGTCCAGAAAATTGCCCTGGGCGGCGGTGAAACTGCACGTCAGAAACATCTGGATCGCGGTAAATTATTACCACGTGAACGGATTGACCACCTGATTGATCCGGGTACGGCTTTTATTGAAATTGGTCAGCTGGCTGCCTATCAGGTGTATCAGGATGATGTGCCTGCTGCCGGTGTGGTGGCCGGTGTCGGTCAGGTCAATGGCGTGACCTGTATGATCATTGCCAATGATGCGACTGTCAAAGGCGGAACGTATTATCCGCTGACTGTGAAAAAGCATTTACGCGCTCAGGAAATTGCCGAGCAGAACCATCTGACCTGTATCTATCTGGTCGATTCTGGCGGTGCCTATTTACCGCTGCAAGATGAAGTGTTCCCAGACCGTGACCACTTCGGCCGTATTTTCTACAATCAGGCGCGCATGTCGAGCATGGGCATTGCCCAGATTGCCGTGGTGATGGGCAGCTGTACTGCTGGCGGTGCTTATGTCCCTGCCATGTCCGATGAAACCATTATTGTGCGGAATCAGGGTACGATTTTCCTGGGGGGCCCGCCACTGGTGAAAGCTGCCACCGGTGAAGTGGTCAGCAGTGAAGATCTGGGCGGTGGCGATGTGCACACTCGCCTTTCAGGTGTGGCCGATCATCTGGCAGAAAATGACGAACATGCTTTGGCCATTGCCCGCAACATCGTCGCCAATTTAAATAAAAAACCAAATCCGCAGCCGGAAAATGTCGAAGCACCATTATTCGATGCGTCCGAGCTGTACGGCATTGTCCCGACTGATGCACGTAAACCGTTTGATGTGCGTGAAGTGATTGCGCGTATTGTCGACGGTTCACGCTTTGACGAATTCAAGGCACGCTTTGGGACTACCCTGGTCACTGGCTTTGCCAAGCTCTATGGAATGCCAGTTGGAATTATTGCCAACAATGGAATTTTATTCTCTGAGTCTGCACAAAAAGGCGCGCATTTTATTGAACTATGTACCCAGCGCAATATTCCGCTGATCTTCCTGCAAAACATCACCGGCTTTATGGTGGGTCGTCAGTATGAAAATGAAGGTATTGCTAAAAATGGTGCCAAGCTGGTGATGGCCGTCGCGACAGCCAATGTGCCTAAACTGACTCTGGTGATTGGCGGTTCTTTTGGTGCCGGTAACTATGGCATGTGTGGCCGTGCTTACTCGCCACGCTTTATGTGGACCTGGCCAAACTCGCGTATTTCAGTGATGGGCGGTGAACAGGCCTCTAGCGTATTGTCGACTTTGAAACGCGATCAGATTGAGCAAAAAGGTGGAACCTGGTCAGCTGAAGAAGAAGACCAGTTTAAACAGCCAATTCGTGACCAATATGAACGCCAAGGCCATCCTTATTATGCTTCTGCGCGTTTATGGGATGATGGCGTCATTGATCCTGCGCAATCACGTGAAGTATTGGCGCTCAGTCTGGCGGCAGCATTAAATGCCCCAATCCAGCCAACCAAATTCGGCGTGTTCCGCATGTAAGAGGTGACAAAAATGGATTATCAATTTTTACAACTCGAACAGCAAGATCAGGTGGCTACGGTGTGGATTAACCGTGCCGAACTGCATAATGCCTTTAATACCCAGGTCATTGAAGAATTACATGCCTGCTTTCAGCAGCTAAATACCCGCGCTGATGTACGTGTGGTGATTCTGGCCGGTCGTGGCAAAAGCTTTTCTGCCGGTGCCGACCTGAACTGGATGAAACAGGCCGGTCAGGCCTCACAAGCCGACAATGAAGCCGATGCACTCAAGCTAGCCAAAATGCTGCAAAGTCTGGCCACCTTGAAACAGCCAACCATCGCCCGCGTACATGGCATTGCCTTTGGCGGCGGTATGGGTCTGGCCTCGGCCTGTGATATTTGTGTGGCCAGCACCGATGCCAAATTTGCGACCTCTGAGGTGCGTTTAGGTCTGGCGCCATCCACCATCAGCCCTTATGTCATTCGTGCCATTGGTGCGCGTCAGGCATCACGTTACTTTTTAACTGCTGAACGGATTTCTGCAGCACAGGCACACGCTATTGGTCTGGCACATGAAGTGACCGCACCGGAACAGCTGGACAGCAAAATTGATGAAATTGTGCAGGCCTTATTACTCGGTGGCCCTGAAGCACAGCACGCATCGAAACAGCTCATTCAGATGGTGAACCAGCAAGTCCTGACCGAGGACCTCTTGCTGCAAACCGCACAGCATATTGCCCACGTTCGCCAGGGAGATGAGGCGAAAAACGGCTTAAATGCTTTCCTTAACAAACAAAGCCCGGCCTGGATCAAGACCACGGCATAACAACTAGAAGGATCCTAACGATGTTTGAAAAGATTTTAATTGCCAACCGTGGTGAAATTGCCTGCCGTGTCATTCGTACTGCCAAAAAACTGGGAATTGCAACTGTTGCAGTCTATTCAGATGCAGATGCTCAGGCCCAGCATGTCAAACTGGCCGATGAAGCAGTCTATATTGGTGAATCACCAGCAGCACAAAGCTATTTACAGATTGAACGGATTATCGAAGCCGCAAAAAGCACCGGCGCACAAGCCATTCACCCGGGTTATGGCTTCCTGTCTGAAAATGACCAGTTTGCTTTTGCCTGTCGGGACAACAACATTGTCTTTATTGGCCCGCCAGTTGACGCCATTCTGGCGATGGGTTTAAAAGCCACCTCTAAAGCCTTGATGGAAAAAGCCGGCGTACCACTGACACCGGGTTATCATGGCACCAATCAGGATGCTGCGTTCTTAAAACAGCAAGCCGATGACATTGGCTATCCGGTGCTGATTAAAGCCAGCGCCGGCGGTGGCGGTAAAGGGATGCGTCTGGTTGAGCGCAGTGAAGATTTCCTTAGCGCCCTAGCCTCATGTAAGAGTGAAGCCCGTTCCAGCTTTGGCAATGAAGATGTACTGATTGAACGCTATGTAGTGCAGCCGCGTCATATTGAAGTGCAAGTGTTTGGCGATACCCATGGCAACTATGTGCATCTGTTTGAGCGTGATTGCTCGGTACAGCGCCGCCATCAGAAAGTACTGGAAGAAGCACCAGCACCGAAAATGCCGGAAGATAAACTGGAAGCCATGCGCCAGGCCGCAATTGATGCCGCGCGTGCCGTAAATTATGTCGGTGCCGGCACCGTCGAGTTTATTGTCGAGCAAGACGGGACCGCCTACTTCATGGAAATGAACACCCGTCTGCAGGTTGAGCACCCGGTGACTGAAATGATTACCGGTCAGGATCTGGTCGAGTGGCAATTACGCGTCGCCTTTGGTGAGCCTTTACCAAAACAGCAGCACGAATTGCAGATTCACGGCCATGCTTTAGAAGCACGTGTTTATGCCGAAGAACCTGAAAAAGGCTTTATTCCGGCGATTGGTCAAATCAGCTATCTGCATTATCCAGCACAAAATGAAGCGGTACGTGTCGACAGCGGTATTGTTGAAGGCGATGAAATTAGCACCTACTACGACCCGATGATTGCCAAACTGATTGTCTGGGGCAAAAACCGTGAAGCAGCATTAACGCAAATGCACCATGCTTTAGGTCAGTTCCATGTTGATGGTCTGGGCAACAACATTGCCTTCCTGGATCGTCTGGTGCTGTGCGATTCTTTCAAGAATGCCAATTTGGATACTGGCCTGATTCAGCGCGAAGAAGAATTCCTGCTAAAACCGGCCACAGAGCTGAACAGTACGCTAGTGGTCAGCGCGGCCTTCATCGAATTACTGTCACGTTTGGCACAAAACCCGAGTGCCAGCAATCCGGTGTGGCAGACCAATGCTTTCTGGCGTTTAAATCTGCAATCGGGTCAGACAATCAAATTTCAATGTAATGACAAAACCTTAAATATCCAGTTTGCAGCACAAGAACATGGTTTTGTCGCACAGTATGATGGTCAGACTTTTGAGCTTGAGGGTCAGTTACTGGATGCGCATACCCTGCAATTCAAGCTGGCCGGCAAACAGCAAAAACTGGCCTTTAGCCAGACTGAACATGGCATTACCCTGTTCCAGAATGGCCAGAGCTATAAATTTACCTATCTGAAACCGGTATTTAACCAGGATGATGAACAAGGTGCTGAAAACAACCTGACTGCGCCAATGCCAGGTGTCATCACTCAGGTACTGGTGGCGGCCAATGACAAAGTCAAAAAAGACGATGTCCTGATGACCCTCGAAGCCATGAAAATCGAATACTCGATTCGTGCACCGCATGATGGCATCGTGGCCAGCTCTTACTTCCAGGCCGGTGATCAGGTTAAAGCTGGCGATGAGCTGGTGGAATTCCAGCCGCTGGCGGAGGAAGTCGCATGAGCGAATTTGTCAAAATTGTTGAAGTCGGGCCACGCGATGGCCTGCAAAATGAAAAAACGCCCTTAACCCTGGATGACCGCAGACAGCTGATTCTGGATTTAATGCAAACCGGTTTACAGGCCATTGAAGTTGGTTCCTGTGTATCGGCCAAATGGGTACCGCAAATGGCAGACAGCGATGTGCTGTTTGCCGGCTTGCCCAAAGATCCAAACATTCAGTTCAGCCTGCTCACGCCAAATCTGAAAGGTTTTGAATCTGCGCTGGCAGTGGGTTGCAAAGAAGTGGCGGTCTTTACCGCCGCGTCTGAAAGTTTTACCCGCAAAAACATCAATTGTTCGATTGATGAAAGCTTTGAAAAATTCAGCGATGTAATGCGTGAAGCCAAAGCGCACAACATTCGTGTGCGTGGTTATGTGTCCTGTATGGTCGATTGTCCGTATGAAGGCGCAATTGATCCGCAGCAGGTGGCAAAAGTTTCGCAGCGCCTGCTGGATATGGGCTGCTATGAAGTGTCTTTGGGTGAAACCATTGGCACCGCCACACCCGACCGGGTGAAAAAAGTCTGGGACGCCTGTCTGGCCGAACTGGATACGACGGTGCTGGCCGGTCATTTCCATAATACCTATGGCATGGCCATCGCCAATATTTACCAGTCACTGCTGCAAGGTATTCGCGTTTTTGACTCGTCAATTGCCGGTTTAGGCGGCTGTCCTTATGCCAAAGGCGCATCCGGCAATGTCTCAACCGAAGATCTGTATTACCTGCTGTCCAACATGGGCTATGAAACCGGCATTCAGCTGGATGCCTTGATGCAGGCCAGCCGTAACATCAGCAATGTTTTACAGCGCAATAATCCATCCAATTATGCCAATGCCTACTGGCAAAAAGCCTGCGCTTAATAACCGAATAAAACCCGGCTTGAGCAATGCCCTCAAGCCACTCAAGGATGTAACAGCAGCAATCTGCTGAAAAAAGGATAAAAATAGAGGTGACACATGGCAAATAAAGTCTATGACAGCGCACAAGCCGCCTTAAATGGCGTGGTTCAGGATGGCCAAACCCTGGCCGTAGGTGGTTTTGGCCTGTGCGGGATTCCTGAAGCATTAATTGCCGCGCTAAAAGACACCGGTGCCAAACAGCTGACCTGTATTTCCAACAATGCCGGTGTTGATGGTTTTGGTCTGGGGCTGCTGCTTGAAACCAAACAGATTAAAAAAATGATTTCATCCTATGTCGGTGAAAACAAGGAGTTTGAACGCCAGTTCCTGAGTGGTGAACTGGAAGTTGAACTGACCCCGCAAGGTACGCTGGCAGAAAAATTACGTGCCGGCGGTGCAGGTATTCCAGCCTTCTTTACCGCCACCGGTGTCGGTACCGTCATCGCGGAAGGCAAAGAAGTGCGCCAGTTTAAAGGTCAGGATTATATCTTAGAAGAATCTTTAACTGCCGATGTTGCCCTGGTCAAAGCCTATAAAGCCGACAAGGCCGGCAACCTGATTTTCCGTAAAACTGCACAAAACTTTAATCCGGTCTGTGCCATGGCGGGCAAAATCACCATTGCCGAAGTCGAAGAAATTGTAGAGATTGGCGCGCTCGATCCAGATGAAATCCATCTGCCGGGGATTTATGTCAACCGCATTGTGTTAAATGTGCATCCTGAAAAACGTATTGAACAAATGACTTTAAAGGCGGAGGCTTAAACCATGGCTTGGACGCGTAATCAAATGGCGCAGCGCGCCGCACAAGAACTGGAAGATGGTTTCTATGTCAATTTAGGGATTGGTTTACCAACTTTAGTCGCTAACTATATTCCAGAAAATATCAACGTCTGGCTACAGTCAGAAAACGGCCTGCTCGGGATTGGGGAATTCCCAACTGAAGCCACGGTCGATGCTGACCTGATTAATGCCGGCAAACAGACGGTCACAGCTCGTCAAGGTGCTTCGTTTTTCTCTAGCGCAGACTCTTTTGCCATGATCCGTGGCGGCCATGTCAATATTGCCATTCTGGGGGCAATGGAAGTCTCTGAACAGGGCGATCTGGCCAACTGGATGATTCCGGGCAAAAAAGTCAAAGGTATGGGCGGTGCCATGGACCTGGTCGCAGGTGTGCAAAAAGTGGTGGTGTTGATGGAACACTGCGCCAAAGATGGGACACCTAAAATCGTTTCACAGTGTAGCCTGCCGCTGACCGGTAAAGCCGTGGTTCATCGCGTAATTACCGATTTGGGCGTTCTGGATATTACCCCAACCGGCGTGCAGCTGGTGGAACTGGCACCGGAGGTCAGTTTTGATGAAATCCAGAAAGTCACCGGGGTGCCTTTAATACGTAATGCAGCTTAATGGCTGGTTTTAAAAGCGGGCATCGGATGGTCGTGAATACATCCCCACCGCTACCTCCGCTTTTCAACTAAACCAAAAAGGACGACTTCAAGTCGTCCTTTTCTATTCCCTTAACCGAACTTACTCTGCTTTCTTCTCGACAATGCCCTGATCATCAACCGCACGTACCACCCCGGTTTCTGTATTTAATACTTCAAACTCAATACGACGGTTCTGGAACTGCCCTTCTGGGGTTGCATTTGGTTCCATCGGCTGTTGCTGGCCATACCCCACGGCCTGTAACTGGGAAGGATCAACCCCGCGTTGTACCAGATAATCACGTACCGCTTCAGCACGGCGTAAGGACAACAGATTATTGGCTTCATTGCTGCCTACTGCATCGGTATGGCCTTTAATGGTCAAATGTACATGCGGCGCACGCTGGATTAAGGCCGCAGCCTGATCCAGAATTGGCTGATTGGCTTCCGGTACAGTCGAAGATGCTGACTCAAAATGAATCGCTTCCAGATTTAAGGCGGTGGAGACATCCAGCGCCTGAATATTATCCGGGTTAATCACGGCCAAGGCTTGGGCTGCGGTCGTGGTCGCTGGTGTGACGGTCTGTACATCGAGATCCTGCTGCACCGTAATGGTCATATTCTTGGCCAAAGGACGCAGCTGATTGGCCACACGCTGCGCATCTGCCGGATTGGTGGACTGAATCGCAATCTGCTCACCCATCCAGGTCATATTGGTATTCGGCACATCTTTCAGGATTTTCAATGCCGTTGGAATCACATCCTGATCAATAAATTCACTATGATAATTACTGGCGCTATTCACCCCACAACCTGTCGGATGGTTAAAAATCCGTTTAACTTCTGTTTGCAGAATGTCGGTATAAGCCGGATTGTTCAGATACAACTGACAGGTGACCAGATCGCCATTGGAACCGGTATTGACCTGCAAATAGGCCGGTTCCGTCGCTGCTGCCTGGGTAACAGGCACCTCTTCTTCATTACGGTCAGAACAGGCTTTAAATAAAAAGGCCAGTAACAATGCCAGAATAATAAAAATCAGAATCGGTACCCACGGCGAGCGCTTCTGCTCTGGCACCTCTTCATATAACTCAGGCGCCTGATGAATGGTCTGCCCGGCAGTGGCATTGACGCCCAAACCGGCCAGCAGCGCAGCGGCCCATTCCGGCAAAGCAGCCTGAATGTCCGGCATATGCTGATCAAGCAAATGCACAATCGCCTCAGGATCGGTCGAGCCGGCCTCGCTTTCTAAAAAACCTAAGGTTGGTACGATGGCCCGGTTCAGGGTAGATTCAATTTCATCTGCCGGCGCCTGACCGCGGCTAAATTCCAGAAACTGCTGTTTCAGGTTCAGGTTGGTACCAAAAATTTCAGCCAGCCGCGGATTAAGCTGATTTCTCAGGCTGTCAATGAGGGATGGCCGGCACTGCTGTCCCATAGTTTGCTTTAAATAAAAAAACCTGAGTCCTAACAGTTAAAATATGAGTGTAAACAAACACTTTAACGACCAGGATTCAGGTTTTGTCACATCAGAATACCGTATTTCATGAGCTAATTAAACCTGTTGTGCGACAGGATTTTGAACAACTTGCTAAAGTACACCATGTTGGACAGAAATTTAGAGCGGCTTCCCGGTGGGATCAGTTTATTGCCATATTGATGTCTCAATTCTCTTGTAGGCAAAGTCTGAGAGATATTCAATCCAATTTGGAGTGCCAACAGGAAAAGCTGAGTCATCTCGGAGCAAAGTCTATTCCCCGAAGCACGCTGGCACGAATCAATGAGCAGCAGCCTGCTGCCTTGTATCAACAGCTATTTTACAAGTTGCTTAAATACTATGAACACTCAAAAGTAGCTCATAAATTTCGCTTTAAGAATCCCTTGTATTCCTTGGATGCCAGTCATATTGACCTGTCGCTTTCCTT
>NZ_VPBA01000014.1:0-74221 GCF_013418945.1 Acinetobacter sp. YH12112
ATTTAAATCAAGTTGCCATGTCACTGAATACTCGTCCTAGAAAAGCGTTAGATTGGCTTACACCATTAGAGAAGTTTGCTCAGCTTGTTGATTATCATAAGGCTTTTGAAACTGTCGCACCTCATGTTTGAATTCGCCGGCTTTTGAAACTGTCGCACCTCATGTTTGAATTCGCCTACCTATTAAATACTACATAAAATTACGCAAAATCCTTCAATATTACTATATTCAGAATAATAAATGGATGATCGTATGCCCCAGTATATTAAACTTGCTGAAATAATCTATAGAAATGTCGAGCAAAATAAGGACTTTAGAGGAGATATTATCAATGATTTAAATATGTTAATGATTGAGCTGCGTGCTGAAATCAAAAAAACACGTCTTAAATTATTGGTCAATTGCATCGACTTTAATGAGCTGATGGTCAACCCTTTATATGCCAACGAGCTGAAACTGGACTTGAGCATTGTGCCGAAAAGCAGCAATAAAGAAGAGTTTATACTCTGGTTGGCGACATTTATTCAGAAAATTACCGTTGATGAAGATCAGCCGAAGACCCCAAAGGGAAAGAAGATCAAAGTGCCCTTAATGAGCTTAGAACCGCTGGATATTGCAGCCCCTCCACAGATCTCGAGTGACAAGGAGCTGGAGCGGTATCAAACGGCGCAGATTGCAGATTAAGGTGAGAGGAAAGCACTATGTACATCAAGTTTTAATCTGAATCTCATCCATCTATTCAAACAAAAGGGAAGCCATTGGCTTCCCTTTTGTTGATTCAGCTTGTATGAGTGCAGGACAATTAAGCCGGAATAGATTCTGCAATGGCTTCACGTGCCCAGACCCGGTTGTGACGAATCGCTTCTTTAAAGCCTTCCGCCACATTCTGGAAACTGGCATCGCTAAATACGCCTTCATCTGGCGGTAGACGCAGATGTTCCAGCAGCTCGGCTTTATCCCCTAACAACACCACCGGTTTTAAATGTTTATAGGCTTCAATCACATAATGGCAGGCCACACCATTGCGCTTAAAGGCATCCAGATTGTTGCCATCCAGCACAATCACTGCATCATACAGCACTGAGGGTTCGGCCTGCTGCATCCCATCGGATGGAATCATGTCATCTTCAATGGTGGTGGTTGGGGCAGGGGTGGGTGTCAGAAAATCCAGCATCACATTTTCTTTTAAGGCCCATTGATGAATCGGCTCAATATTGTCGGTGGCGGCATGGGGATGTACCAGTACCGCGATTTTACGGCCTTCAATATTCGGCGGTAAAAATGCCGTCATGGATAACTTGGCTGAGGTTTTTTCCTCGGGTAGATCAGGCGGCAGCTGGCTTTCATCTAGTGCAATGCCGAGTTTATCGGCGACCATTTTGGCCAGATTGGCATCAATATTGGCCAGCATATTGTGCACCACACGCTCACGGATAGGTTTGCGCTGCACTTTACTCAGCTCAAAGACATAGGCATCGACCACGTGTTTCTGTTCAGGCAGGCTCAGGCTTTTGAAATACAGACGCACCTGCGAAAAGTGATCGCTAAAGGATGGACTGCGCTGACGGATTTTATGCCCGTCAATGCGTTCCTGATAGCTTTCAAAACCGCCACCTTTGGCTGCGGGTGGGGTTTCTCGTGGCCAGTCATTGTCAATCGAGTTGGGCTGATACGCCGCCTGACCGCGATGAACCCGGCTCTGATGGATGCCATCGCGCTGGTTATTGTGAAACGGACACACCGCCTGGTTAATCGGCAGCTGATGGAAGTTCGGACCCCCTAAACGGCTGAGCTGGGTATCGGTATAGGAGAAAATCCGCGCCTGCAGCAGTGGGTCATTGGTGAAGTCGATTCCCGGCACAATATGCGCCGGACAGAAGGCGACCTGTTCGGTTTCATCAAAGAAATTGTCAATATTGCGGTTGAGCACCATCCGGCCAATCGGAATGACCGGCACCAGTTCTTCCGGAATCAGCTTGGTCGGATCAAGCAGGTCGAAGTCAAAGCTCATTTCATCTTCCTGCTCCACAATCTGCACGCCCAGTTCCCATTCCGGATAGAAACCGTTCTCGATGGCCTGATACAAATCGCGGCGATGATAATCCGGGTCTTTCCCGGCAATTTTCTGTGCTTCATCCCAGACCAAGGCGGCCATACCCTGTTTCGGGGTCCAGTGGAATTTCACAAACACCGATTTGTTTTCGGCATTAATAAAGCGGTAGGTATGTACGCCAAAGCCCTGCATACTACGGAAGTTTTTTGGAATACCACGGTCGGAAATGGCCCAGATCACCGCATGTGAGCTTTCTGGCACCAGCGAAACAAAGTCCCAGAAGGTGTCATGTGCACTGGCACCGGTTGGAATTTCGGTATCCGGTTCCGGTTTTAAGGCATGCACAAAATCCGGGAATTTCATGCCATCCTGAATAAAGAACACCGGGGCATTGTTGCAGACCATGTCATAAATGCCTTCCTGGGTATAGAACTTGATGGCAAAGCCGCGAATATCGCGTACCGTATCTGCCGAGCCGCGCGGCCCTTGTACGGTCGAGAAGCGTACAAAGACTGGCGTTTTATGTTCTGGGGTAGTTAGAAAATGGGCTTTGGTATATTTTTCATTGCCCGGATAGGCTTCAAAATAACCATGCGCACCGGTGCCACGCGCATGCACAATACGCTCCGGAATCCGTTCATGGTCAAAGTGGGTCATTTTTTCATGAAAAATAAAATCTTCGAGCAGGGTGGCCCCGCGAATGCCAGCTCTGAGGCTGTTCTGGTTATCGGCAATTTTAACGCCCTGATTGGTGGTGAGCGCCTGTTGTGTCGCATCACTGCGATACGGGTCTAATTGAACGGATTTATCATTACTGTTCTGTCGGTTTGCCGCATCTGCGCCGGCCATTTCACTCGGTTGTTGATCTTTTTTCATTGTTGCTGTTCTCCGTAATTAACTTTTATGATGCATTGGGTCGAGCGCCTGCGACAGCGCCGGGAAAAGGGCCTGGCTGTATTGCTGGGTACACCAGCGTCCGGCAGCGCTGGCAGATTTATGCGGGGCCAAATAAGGCAATAGCTGCCGGATTTTGTCGTCAAAAGATGAGGCCTGGGCGTATTTGAGCTGAATTTCTTCCAGCTCCAGCTCGGCCATATAATTAAAGTGGTCGCTGGTTTTAAAATGGTCCGACGTGCTTTGCAGCGCAGATGGGGCAGGATGCTGTACTGCGGCATCTCCCAGAATCCAGTCATAAATAAACTGCTGTTCGGTACGGTTAAACAGCCCGAACATCTGGCTTTCCTGCTGATGAATCAGACGCCAGAATTTACTCTGCTCCGGGTCCTGACCTAAACGGATCCAGTCGGTTTCCAGCAGTTGCTGGATAAACCCATCCACGCCTTCGACGGTTTCCAGCCACTGGTTGATGCTGCGGTTGGTAAAAATACATTTATTGTCATGAATGAATTTGCCCATCAGGGCTTTGTGCTGGAAAATTTTCTGGATAATGTCGTGCAGATGCAGCCGCTGCAGGACTTTTTCCTCGTTCATCCCTTGCTGGCTTAAGCCATAGCCCAGCTGAATCAGGCGCAGATATTGAGCCTGCTGTTTTTCGCCCGGAGCCAGACTGGCAATGGCATGTAGCACGGGCGTATGCCGTGATGTTGAACGCTGCTGTGGCTGAAAACAGCGGGTGTGAATACCGAGTTCTTTCAGTTCATGCGCAATGATCAGCTGATGCAGCGAGCACAGGTGTTTGCCAATATGAAACCCTAAGGTCAAAGGCATGAAATCGGCAGGGCAGTACGCCAGTGCCAGCTGAATTGCAGCCTGATGAAAATAGCCATCGTCCAGACCGAGTACAAAGTTATCTAGCTGCAGGGTTTCAAGCAGTGCATTGAACTGATACAGCTGATGCTGCTGCGTGTGACCATAGGCCAGAGCTTGCAGATACAGCTGAATCAGCTCGGTATAGCGCCGGTCATCCCAGTGCTGGCTAAAACTGTAGAGCCAGGCTGCCTGCGCACGCTGGGTCGGGGCAATCTTGATCAGAAACTCATAAGCATCGGACAGGCAGTGAAAATATTCGCGTGGCTGTCCCCAGGCACGGCGCTTTAAATAATATTCAAATTCGAGCTGGGCTTGCTGTTCATGCTGGATCATCCAGTGCTCCAGCTGATCCAGCTGGCGAGGGAAATCGGGTAGGGCCAACGGCAGGGTTTCAATTTCATGTTTTAAACTGAACAGGGCTTTTTGTTGTTTGGAGGTGGGAGCAATATCGGCATCTAAATAAAAGGACACCAGATCAAAATAGGTTTCAGGCACATCATTGAGTATGTCTAATAATCTTTGTTTGACGACCGTTGGCATTATTCTGCTCCATGATTTAACCCTAGAAAACAGTAATCTAGTTGGCTGTAAACTTAAGCCTGAGTTGTGTGGCTTCATGTAAAGTATGTATATGGGCAATTAACCTATAGGTATAAAAATCAGAGGGTTATATTTTTAGTTTTAAAAAATAAATGAAATGTTACTTTTCAGAAAAAAGCACTGAAAAAGAGCTATGTTTAAATCGGAAGGAATAATTATATTCAGGATGGGTATAAATGAATAAATGCTGCCAGTTACTTGCCAAAAAGAAATTAAAAGTCACCTTTATTGAAAGTGCTTCGGCAGGGTATCTGGCCTATCGTTTTTCATTAAATAAAAATTCAGGCGATATTTTAAATGGCAGCCTGGTCTGTTATGACACCAATTTAAAAGTCAGTATTTTAAAAATTTCAAAGAAATTCCTGGAGAAATACTCTCCTGAATCTGCCGAAGTGACAGAACAGCTGGTTTTAAAAGCCAAACAGATCATTGATTCTGATATTTTTGTTGGCTGTACCGGTTTATTAAAACGTGGTGGCTCTGAAACTAAGGAAAAACCGGTCGGAACATTTTTTTACTGTATTTCGTATCAGAATAAACTGCATCATTATCGCTGTGTATTTAATGGCACCAAAAAGAAAAAACTGGAACAGCTGTCGCGAGCAATTAGTCAGAGTATTATTGATGTGGTCAAGCAAAAATAATAGGGATATATAAATCAAATAGACAACCCAAAATAGAAAATCTGCAGAGATAAAACCCACAGATATAAAAAAGTTATAGGTCATAATGACCTATAACTCTGAACCGTATTAGAACCAGACTGAGGGCAATCTAGTTTCTATCCCAGGCATCTTTAATCGCGTGCTTGGCCTGTTCCCATTTTAAGCGAGAATCTGCTTTAAACTCTTCCCAGCGCTGTTTCAGGTCGCCTTCAGAACTTTCAAAGTCGCGATCTGTGCCATATTCACTGCGGGCACGTGTACCGAGGTCATAAGCAGAAGATAAGTCCCGATCATAATCAATATCTGGGATATCTCTTTTAAAATCATTGTAGTAAGGACGGTCTGCATGGTTGTCACGCCAGTACCCATGTGGATCATTTGCATTGTTGACCATGATCATCTCCTTCGATTATTTATAATAAAAATAAGTGAAAAACAAAAAATGGTTTTACATATCTTCATCATCTAAGAGATTGTTTTGCTGCTGCGCATTCTGGTTATGGCGTTGTTGACCATATTGCTGCGGTTGTTGCTGTTGCTGCTGGCGGTTTTGTTGCTGACCAGGCTGTTGCTGTTGTTGGCGCAGCTGATCCTGTTGCTGATCATTTTGCTGGCGCTGTTGCTGGTTTTGTTGTTGCTGCTGGTTACCCTGATGTTGTGGCTGTTGCTGCTGTTGATCTTGCTGGCGTTGCTGATTGCCTTGTTGCTGGTTATTTTGCTGTTGTTGAGGTTGCTGTTGCTGCAGACGGTCTTGTTGCTGCTGATTGCCTTGCTGTTGAGGCTGCTGTTGCTGTTGGTTTAAACCATTGTTTTGATTTTGCATTTGAACACCTCTTTTATAGATATCGACGCTATCGCTAGCGCGCTGAAATCATCTGAGAAAAACAGATAGCTTCTTTTTAACATGAAACATCTCATGAAAAACCCTGGCTCTGTTACATCTTATTTAGTTGTAAGCGGTGATTTTAAGCCAGCATTTTTAATTGGCTGTCCTACATAAGATTTTTAAGAATGTAATCTTTTGTGTAATTACATTTTTCGCGATTTTATATATAACTTTACATTTCTTTATTTTAAGTAGCTGCTAGATAAAATGTGTTTTAAATATATTTTAAGCTCCCATATTTTTTATTTATTTTATTTAAATAAAAGGAAAATACTCGGATTTATTTGTGCTGGAAAATAGACGGGTAATAAATAAATTGAAGGATCAAAAGGTTGAGAGAAAATAAAAAAACCATTACATTGATGCAGTAAGACAAGAAAAAGGATAACAAAGATGCTGGTGGTTGAGGAAATTTACCGCAGTAAAAAGAATGAAAATTCGGTGCATTTTAATCTGAAAATACAGCGTAGTCTGAGCTGGTTTAAAAAAGCCCTGAGTCTGGATCAGGAGCTGGATTTTAAATTTATGAGTTTATGGATTGCCTTTCAGGCCATTTACCGTGAAGATGCGGCCAGTCCACCCGCTGCGCAGTTACAGCAGTTTTTTCAGCTTCTGCACCAGCAGGATGAAACCCGAAAAATTGATTATGTGTTATGGGAAAAATACCAGCAGCAGATTCAGGCCCTGTTGGCACATCCCTATACCCATCCGGAATTCTGGGCCTATCAGCATTTACAGCTCACGCGCGATGAATGGCAGCAGCGTGCCGCACAAGAGCAGATTGATCTGCAACAGACCTTGCAAAATAAACAGTCAGTCGCTTTGCTGATGGCGGTATTTAAACGCTTTGACAGTCTGCGTCACCAGTTTGCCAGTGGCGGTGCCAACTATAACAGCCTGCTAAACCGTGACATTCTGGCTGGGGCAACCAGTATTTTTGCTGCCTTAATTCCATCCTTTATTCAGATTCTGCTGGAATATCCGGCCAGTATTGATTCGGCCCAGCCGCATTATCCGATGGTGCAGGTGTCTTAAACCTGCCTGCACGATTTATACAGTTTTAAGCCAGTTGCTGGCGGCGCAGATGTTACTGATCTAACCAGGCAAAACAGGCCGAGCAGAGCACCAGGGTTAAACCAACCAGACAGCTCATGCTCCAGCCGCCATGATGCCAGGCGTAAATGCCCAGTGCAGAACCGCAGGCGCCGCCAATAAAATAGCTGGTCATATAGACTGCGTTCAGGCGCGATTTGGCATCGGGGCGTAAATGGAAAATCACGTTCTGGTTACTGGTATGTACACTGGCCAGACCTAAGTTAATTAGGCCAAAACCAATGATATAGCTCCATAAATACTGCGCGCCGAAATACAGGAAGCTCCAGCTGACCGCCAATAAAGCGAGTCCGGTCCAGGTGATCAGCTTGCCATGGCCGCGGTCGGCAATTTTGCCAATTTTTTTGGTGGAGAGTGCGCCGAATACCCCAATTAAAGTGACTAAACCGACTGCGACATCGGGTAGACCAAAAGAGGAGCCAAGTAACACCGCAATGGTGGAAAACAGCACGCTCATGGCGGCAAAGGCACTGGCACCAATCAGGGCGCGATAGACCAGCCGTTTTTCCTGGCGGATCAGTTGCAGCATCGAATGCAGGATTTTGCCATAGGCCATACGCACCGTCGGAATATGCGGCAAGCGTTTTTTCAGAATAATCGCCAGTCCTATCATCAACACGCCACTGATGATATAAATCAGCTGCCAGCCATATAAATTGGATAACAGTCCGGCCAGACTGGTCGACAGTAAAATCCCGACCAGTAAACCACTCATCAGTAGTCCGACCACTTCGCCCATTTTCTCCGGCTTGACCGACATGGTGGCAAACGGAATCAGAATCTGTGCGGCCACTGAAAATAGCCCGGTCATGATGGTGCCAATCCAGAGCATTGGCAGATTCACTGAAAAAGCACATAGAAACAGGCCAAACGCGGCCAGAAACATCAGCAGCGGAATGAATTTGGTTTTATTGACGGTATCGCCAACTGGAACAATAAATAACAGCCCCAGTGCATAGGACACCTGGGCAAACGTCACTGTGAGCGCGACTTGGGATTCGGGCACCTGAAAATAAGTATGAATCGAGTTAATCAGCGGCTGGCAATAATAGTTGGCCCCAGCACACAGACCGCAAGCCAGCGCCATAAGCCAGAGCAGGGTTTTATCCTGACTAATATCGGGAGAGGTGTTCATACAAGGTCCAGTTCAGGTCAATTCATTCAATCGCATCTTCGGCAATATTCAGCATGACGGCCAAAGATCACCATTTGCAACATTCTTTTTGCACGTGCGAGATACATGCGTAGCAGTCCGGAACAGGCTGAGCTGACTGATCATGGATCAGGCCATCAGCTTTTTCTTGGACAGGCTAATCATCATCACCCCAATGATATTGAGGGCGCAACCCAGCCATTGCCAGGCATTTAAATATTCATCTAAAAACAGGGTGGCCAGCACAATGGTCAGAATCGGGCCGATAGAGGCGATCATGGCCGAATGGGCCGCTCCCAGGCGTTCGATACTTTGCATTAATAAAATGGTTGGCAACACCGTGACCAGAATGCCCAGTCCAATGCCATAGGCATAGACGCTGCCCGGTAACTGACTCAGCCGTTGCAGCGGCTCCGGTACGGCCAGCAGATAATGCAGCAGGGTGCCGAAACAGGCCACACTTAGCGCCAGGCCAGTAAAATTCCAGCTGCCAAATTTCTGGATCAGCCGTGGCGTCACCAGCAAATAGGCGGCAAAAGCCACCGCACTGGCAAATACCAGACTGGCACCAAGCCAGAAGGAATGGCCATCTGGCATGTTTTGCTGTTCTTGTAACATCACCAGTACCGTTCCACCATAACTGAGCAGCAAGGCCAGTATCGTTTTCAGGCTTAAGCGCTGCTTGTAGATCAGGCTGCTGGCTAGAACGGTTAAGGTGGGATACAGAAACAGGATAATCCGTTCCAGTGAGGCGCTAATAAACATGAGCCCCAGAAAGTCGAGCCAGCTGGCAAAATAATAGCCGAGCAGCCCGGCAGCCACGAGCAGTATCCATTCGCGCAGCTGAATCTGGGTATTGCGATGCCGGTTAAACCAGCAGATCAGCAGGAAAAACGGCAGTGCGCTGGCCATCCGCAGGGTCATTAAGGTGGTGGCATCCACCAGAGGTGAAAGTGCGTAGGCTTGCTTGATAAAAATAGCTTTGGTGCTAAATAAAAAGGCCGCGCATAGTGCAAACAGTGAACCTAACTGCGTTCTGGTCAAGGAAATGGACATATTCAGAGCAATTTAATCAAGAGGGTAGGTGTCACCATATTTTCATGCGTTGAGTATAAGCTGTCTGCTCGAAGAAATGAATGTGTAAAGATAGGCTTTATTCTCATTTTATGAAAATTTTAAGATGGTTTATTTCAGGCAAAGATCTATTGATGTCTTGCGGGCAATTGTTGCACAAAAATAGTGCAAAATACGCAAATTTAAGCAGTTGCGCTGCTTTATTCATCATCAGGCAAAATGATCAATAAAAAAACTTTTAATTTTTTATCGCATTTTCACAGCCAGATGTATGGGTTAAGGCCAGATCATCAGGCAGGAAATCATTGCCAATTGATGCATTTGACGAAGGATTTACTTTTCTGCCCGAACATTGGGCAGTTTTGACCAATTTCTCCTGGATTCTTCTGTGATTAAGATGTCATTTTAGTCAATCATGAACTGGATATTCATTTTTTGCTGCGAAAAAGCCGTTCATTATTGGTATTTATCAGCCTGTTGTAAGCCGGCACTACACGATAAGATTTGTCAAAACAATCAATTTTAAGGAAAGAAAAAACAAAACAGGACGCAATTCGCTGTAAAAAGTCAGGAGCTGTGCTGAAAATTTATACACCTTATTTCCAGAGCGTCGCCATGAAGAATAGAAAGCCAAACTGATCAATTATATCTGCCACCCTTCTTTTTATGAATCATCAGTTCAAAATATGGGTATTTATTAAATAAATATTGGGTGGTAATTTAAAAAAGTTCAATTAGAATCCAAAAATTCAACAAGGACATAACCTGAGGGGAAGCATCGTTTCGGCGATGTTTACTTAAGAAAAATTAGCTTGAGGAACGCTCATGCAGATCGGAATCCCAACCGAAACTGTCGTCGGTGAAAATCGTGTCGCTGCAACGCCAGAGACAGTAAAGAAGTTGATCAACGCGGGTCATAGCGTGGTTATTGAACGTGGTGCAGGCTTAAAAGCTGCCTATATCGATAGCGCCTATGAGCACGTGGGTGCCAAAATTACAGATGATGCCTATACCGGCAGTCAAATGATTTTGAAAGTTCGCGCGCCGAAAGGTGAAGAAATTCAAAAACTTGCTCCTAACTCTACCGTAGTGGCAATGTTTGACCCATACCGCAATACTGAACTTGACCAATTTGCTGCACAGCAGGTGTCTGCATTTGCCCTGGAATTATTGCCACGGACCCTGTCCCGTGCGCAAAACATGGATGTGCTGTCCTCACAAGCCAACTTGGCCGGTTATAAATCGGTATTGCTGGCTGCAGCTGAATACCAGCGTATGTTCCCGATGCTGATGACCGCAGCAGGGACAGTCAAACCTGCCCGCGTCGTGATCATGGGGGTTGGTGTTGCCGGCTTGCAAGCGATTGCGACCGCAAAACGTCTGGGTGCGGTGGTAGAAGCCACTGACCTGCGTCCAACTGCCAAAGATCAGGTTGAATCTCTGGGCGGGAAATGGCTAGACGTGCCGATGTCTGAAGAAGAACAGCAAAAAGCCGCTGATGCTGCCAAAAATGGCTATGGCTGGATGCCGGGCGAACAGTACATCAAAGATCAGGCCATTATTGTCGATAAAGCCGTTTCCAATGCTGACATCGTGATTACCACAGCGCTGTTACCAGGTCGTGATGCACCGCGTTTAATCAAGGCGGAAACTGTGGCCAAGATGAAACCGGGTTCAGTCATTCTGGATATGGCGGTAGAAACGGGTGGTAACGTTGAAGGTTCTCAATGCGGTGAAACCGTGGTGACCGACAACGGCGTGAAAATTCTCGGTGTACCGAATATTCCATCAACGGTCTCTACTGAAGCATCGGCGCTGTATGCACGTAATGTGCTGAATTTTGTGGAAACCCTTTTTGATAGTGAAAAGAATTTTGCCATCAGTCAGGACGATGAAATTCAAAAAGCCCTACTGGTTACGCACGGCGGCCAAGTGCTGTTGAAACGAGGTTAAGGAGAACAGTCATGGTTGAAACAATTACAATTTTTGTCCTGGCCATTTTCGTAGGTTACTACGTGGTTTGGGGAGTTACACCTGCATTGCATACGCCACTGATGGCGGTAACCAATGCGCTGTCTTCGATCATTATCGTGGGGGCGATGATTCAAACGGTCGGCTTGCCTGTGTTAGGTGTGGATGCCAATGTGCAGTTTCAGAGCATTAATGTGGTGAGCGTACTTGGTGCGATTGCAGTATTCCTGGCCAGTATTAATATTTTCGGTGGCTTCGCAGTGACTGCGCGCATGCTGGAAATGTTTAAACCAAAACAAAAGAAAAAAGAGGGCTAATTGATGGAATTTATTCGAGACTATGCGGATTGGTTCTACCTGATTGGGGCTGTCCTCTTTATTTTAACTTTACGAGGCCTGTCTGGGCCAAAAACGGCGATTGCTGGTAACCGTTACGGCATGATCGCCATGGCGATTGCCGTATTGACTACCTTCTTTGTGGCGGATCATCCGGTTATCTGGATGATTGTGGGGGCGATGATTCTGGGTGCCATTGTCGGGATTGCCCGTGCGCGTACCGTACCGATGACGCAAATGCCAGAAACCGTAGCACTGATGCACTCACTGGTCGGTCTGGCAGCGGTGTTAATTGCAATTGCAGCGATTATTCATAACAACAAGCTGGTTGAACTGGGTCCAGAGCTGTTGGCAGCCAATGGCGTCAGCTTCCATGAAATGAGCAAAGTGCATTTGTTTGAATTGTTCGTGGGCTGTTTTGTTGGTGCGATTACCTTTACTGCATCGGTATTTGCTTACGGTAAACTGGCAGCGAAAAAATGGGCCAAGACCATTTCGGGTGGCTGGGTTAAACCGGTTCAGGCACTGATTTTCATTGCCATGCTGGGCTTTGGGATTCACTTCTTCTTAAGCGGTAGCATGACCTCGTTCTGGGCCATGACCGCACTGGCTTTAGCCTTTGGCTGGGTCTGGATTGCCCCAGTCGGTGGTGGCGACATGCCGGTGGTGGTATCACTGCTCAACTCCTTCTCGGGCTGGGCGGCAGCAGGGATTGGTTTTACCTTGGAAAACAACATGCTGATTGTGGCGGGTTCACTGGTTGGTTCATCAGGTGCAATTCTGTCGTACATCATGTGTAAAGCCATGAACCGTTCAATCATCAACGTTTTGTTTGGTGGTGCGATGGGTGGGGCGGCAGCGCCTACCGCAGGTGCGGGTGAGCAGGTACAGCGTAACTACCGTTCAGGTTCTGCAGATGATGCTGGCTTCTTAATGTCCAATGCGGACAGCGTGGTGATTGTGCCGGGTTATGGTATGGCACAAGGCCGTGCGCAAAATGCGGTGAAAGAACTGGCCAACTTGCTGAAAGAGCAGGGTGTAACGGTGCGTTTTGCGATTCACCCGGTGGCGGGTCGTATGCCAGGTCACATGAACGTCTTGCTTGCTGAAGCCGACGTGCCGTATGAAGACATTCTGGAAATGGACGAGATTAACTCGGACTTCCCGGCAACGGATGTGGTATTGGTGATAGGTGCCAACGACGTAGTCAACCCGGCAGCCAAAGACGATCCAAACTCGCCAATTTACGGTATGCCAATTCTGGAAGCACATAAAGCACGTACCATTATGGTGATCAAGCGCTCAATGGCGACTGGTTATGCAGGTCTGGACAATGACCTGTTCTATAACGACAAGACTATGATGGTCTTCGGTGATGCCAAGAAAGTGGTTGAAGACATGACCAAAGCGATTAACGGTACGGGTCACTAAGACGTCCGATACCCGCGTTCAAAATCCCCCTCGATTGAGGGGGATTTTTTAATATCTGTGACTAAATAGAATCTTTTATTACATACGATTCAATCTTTGGGTTGGGGGGAGATCGAGAAGCACTGCCGAGAGGTTTAAGTTCAGCTATTGGGAAGTGGAAAAATCAGTCGGTGTCTGGATTCAGCTGTGACCAGCTCTTATTTTGACCCAATAAAAAAGCGACCTTCAGGTCGCTTTTTGGGAAATCTTAGTTTACAGATTCAGGTGCTGTACGCCATAAGCTTTCTAGGTCGTAGAACTTACGGGCAGTTGGAAGCATGACATGTACCACCACGATACCCAGATCAATCAAGATCCATTCAGCATCGCGTTCACCTTCCATACCAATCGGGCGGAAGCCTGCTTTACGTGCTTCTTCAGCAACGTTATCAGCAAGAGATTTAACATGACGGGTTGAGGTGCCGCTAGCAATCACAATAGCATCTGCAACATTGCTGATACTGCTAACATCAAGCTCAACAATTTCTTTGGCTTTTACATCTTCAAGGGCATCGCGCACAACTTGCAGGCAAGCGTGTACGTCATTGTTTGGGGAAGTCATTGCGAGATCGTGAGAATTAGAAGCGCCGGGCGATGGTTCTAAATTCATAAAGGGTATAATTTCCTGACAATTATTCATTGTCTAATATAGCGGCTTTGAGCCTAAATTTCAAATCTATGACAGTGCCGAATTATTGATATTCGGCAAAGTATTTGTTTTTCCACGCAAAGGAATTTGCTGAATCTTTGCTCGGTCGATATTCCGCCGCCACATAGCCTGCATAGTCACTGTGTTTGAGCCAGTCAAACACTTCCGCAAAGGCAATATCGCCGGTATCCGGTTCATGACGACCCGGGCAGTCGGCAAACTGGATATGGCCAATCTGTTGGATATTCTCGATCAGTCCTTCCAATACGTTTTCACCCATCATGGCCATGTGATAGCAGTCATACTGCATTTTTAGCGCCGGATGTTGCACCGCTTCAAGCATCTCTTGGGCCTGGGCAATGTTCTGTACTAAAAAGCGCGGCATGTCGGTGCCATTAATCATTTCCATCACCGGCAGGATCTGCTGGCTGCTAAGCATATGGCTGGCCATTTTCAGGTTCTCGGCCAGTGTCCTGAGGCAAGGCAGCAGATCGGCATCCTGAGGCTGTTTGCCGGCCAGAATATTGACACTTGGCACTTTGAGTGCAACCGCGTATTCAATAGCCTGCTCAACGGCATGACGAAACTCGATTTCCTTGCCCGGTACGCCTGCCAGCCCGTTGCCACCCTGCATTAAATCTCCGGCCGGAACATTAATCAGGCACAGCGTCAGTTCATGCAAGGTCAGCTGGCTTTGAATCTGCGCAATGCTCAGTTCATACGGAAACTGGATTTCAACATGCTGGAAGCCGTGTTGTCTGGCCAGTGCAAAGCGCTCAAGTAGCGGCACTTCAGTAAAAATCATAGAAAGATTTACGGCAAGTTTCGTCATAAACAATGTCCTGCATTCCCTGTGCAAAGGGTGAAATTAAGTGGTCTGTTCCACCTGTTGAATGACCGTGGATAAATCTGCTTCCGCAAAGCCTTTGGCCTGATGCGCTTGCAGTTGTTGCAAAGCCTGCTGTGCCACCGGAATATTCAGCTGATAATGCGCGGCCAGGGTCAGGGCATTGTTCAGGTCTTTGGACAGGGTCTGGACTTTCCACTGCACCGGTTCAAAGCTATGACTGGCCATGCGCGGGGTTAGAATCTGAAACGGTTTGGAGTCAGCAAATCCACCGGCCAGTGCGGGTGCCAGTAAAGTGGTGTCTACCCCAGCTTGAGCTGCAAGCGCGACAGCTTCGGCAATCAGGGTACTGTTGGCCGCGACAATCAGCTGATTACAGATTTTGGTGGCCTGTCCGGTGCCACTGGCGCCCATTCGGGTCACGCGCTGTGAGAGCACATTATAAATCAGGGTCAGTTTTTCAATGGTGGCGGCATCACCGCCGGCAAAGATCACCAGGGTGCCTTGTTCTGCGCCCGCTGTGCCGCCCGACACTGGTGAATCAATCCACTTCACCTGCTGACGGGCTGCCTGTTCAGCCAGTGTCAGGGTTTTATCCACAGACAGGCTGGAGAAATCCACAATCACTTGCTTGGCCTGTAAATGCGGCTGAATCTGCTCAAAAACGGCTTGGACTGCATTGTCATCGGCCAGGCAGCTTAAAATTACCGGATATTGACCAATCTTTTCTAGGGCCAGTGCTTCAGCACCCATGTCCAGCAGTTCCTCACAGGCAGCAGCAGTGCGGTTCCAGACCGCGACCCGAAAACCGGCATGAATCAGACGTGCTGCCATGCGTGTGCCCATTAAGCCCATACCCAGAAAGGCGATGGGCGTATTGCGATCAAAACTCATGCTTCTCTTCCCGATCTTGATGCTCTGTGCTTAGTTAAATTGACGCGGTAAAAAACTGGTGTCAGGTTGCTTGTCTTTTTTACGCGCCAGTTGACTGTTTTTGCCAAGCAGTAATTTCAGCTGCCAGATTTTTTCCAGACGTAAGGATTTTTGTGGATTATGTTCCATGGCATCTAGCACCTGTTTGGCCGCAGCCAGCGCATCCGGAGAACGCTGCGCCAGTTCCTGCGCCAGAATCTGGGCATGATCCAGCGGCGTGTCACTTAAGTGGGTGACTAAGCCAATTTCTTTGGCATATTGTGCTTCAAAAATGCGGGCAGTGAGGGTCAGTTCTTTGGCCAGGTCCAGGCCAATCAGGCCTTTTAAAGAGCGGCTCAGACCCATATCCGGTACCAGCCCCCAGCGGCTTTCCATAATTGACATCTGGGTTTTAGGATGGGCAATACGAATATCTGCTGCCAGTGCCAGTTGCATCCCGGCTCCAAAACAGTAACCTTCAATCGCAGCAATCACAGGGACGGGCAATTCCTGCCAGATCAGAAAGGCTTTTTGAAACAGGCTCTGGCCGGGTTTGAGTAATTCCCAGGCGGCAAAGGCACGATTTTGCGGATTGTTTAAATCGGCCAGATCAATACCGGCACTAAACACTTCGGCTTCACCAGTCAGAATGACGCAGCGCAAGCTACGGTCTTTTTTTAGCTGCCTGGCAGTTTTGACCAGCTGTTTTAATAATGCAAAGCTCATGGCATTGCGTTTTTCCGGGCGATTCAGTCGCACAATGGCAATGCCGTTATTTTTTTCTACCTGTACTATGGTCATGGTCTAAACTCTTATTTTTCCTCTGTTGAGCATAGCATGCAGATACGCATGATACATGACAGGGCAGTCACATCCATCTTTCAAGACCCTGACTTTAGTCGAGTCAGACTACTGCGTGTGCTTGTTTAGAATCTGCTCGGCGGCATGTTCAACCTGAGCAATCACGGCTTGTAATTCATCAAAGCGTCTTAGCACTTCCTGAATAAAGGCATCATCGGCTTTACGGCGTTCTTTACGTAAGGTCGAAACAAACTGCTCAAAAGAACCGGTGGCTTCCTGCAGGCTTGGGGTGCCGACATAACGGGTGGCGCCATACAGGCGATGCAGCACATGCTCCAGTTGCGGGAAATCTTCCAGTCCAATCAGCTGCTGCATTTCATGCAGTTCGGTGGCAAAGCTGTCGAGCAGCATACGCAGCAGATCCAGTGCCAGATCTTCCTTGTTGGCGGCCAGCATCAGGCTTTGCTGCCAGTCAAGAACCAGCGGATCGAGTGCTTCAATTACCACGGCTTTTTCCACTGCTGGCACCTTGTTAAAGTTTTCAGTGGTCCAGTGGGTCAGAATCTGGATGATCTGTTCAATCTGGATTGGCTTGGTGACGTAATCATCCATGCCGACTTTCAGCAGGTTCTGTTTTTCATCGGCCAGCGCATGCGCGGTCAGGGCGATAATTGGCAGGCGTTTATGCTTGTCGAGGGTGGACTCCAGCGAGCGGATGGCGCGGGTGGTATCAATCCCGGACATCACCGGCATCTGAATATCCATAAACACCAGATCAAACGGTTTGGCATCCTGTTCAATCCGCTCTTGCAGGATATTCAGGGCTTCCTGACCGCTCAGCGCTTTGGTGGTGGTGACATTCAGTTCACCTAACAAGGCTTCTAAAACAATCAGGTTTGGCAAGTGGTCATCTACCGCCAGCACATGCAGCCCCTGTCCATCAAAGACTTCGGTGCCTGTATCTTCAAACGGATTTTCATTGTTTAGTAACTGGATTAGCGCGCCACGGCTTAAAGGCTGATACAGCGGGCGGGTGCGATATTCATTCAGCATGCTTGGATCAAGCGCCATCTGGTAGCCGTAAATGGCCAGATTGCCCTGATAGCGGCTGCGAATTTCTTTCAGTAAGGCTTCGGTGTCACCGCTATGATCGACAATTAACCAGGTGTCTTCTTCCGGTGTAGACAGGTGATTGAGTCGGCTGAATAAGTCCAGAATCGAAGTGGTTTCGGTATGCTGGACCTGATAATTTTCCAGATAGTGACGCAGCACATTGGCGGTTGCCGGATGCGCCAGATAGGACACCACATGCTTGTTGGCAAAGCGTGGGTGCACAATAATTTCATCTTCATCAATGCTGAATACGGCAGTAAACCAGAAGGTCGAGCCTTTTTCAGTCGGTGCGCGTTCCTGGTTGTCTTCAAAGCCAATCTGGCCCTGCATTAAATGTACCAGCTGCTTGGAAATCGCCAGACCCAGACCGGTCCCGCCAAACTGACGGGTCACAGAAGCATCGCCTTGCGAGAAGGATTCAAACAGTTTTTTCCGGTCGGTGCCGCTTAAACCAATACCGCTGTCCTGCACGCTAAAATGAATCATGCTCTGACCGATATCTTCATGTTCAATGCGCGCACGTACAATAATTTCACCATCCGGGGTGAATTTAATGGCATTGGAAATCAGGTTGGTCAGCACCTGCTTAAAGCGCAGGGCATCGCCAATCACATGCTTTGGCACGTTGTCAGCATAATAAAAGGCCATCGCAATCTGCTTCTGCGCGGCCAGCGGCGACAGCATGTCCATTACATCATAAATGGCTTCTTCCAGATCAAAAGGTGCGGTTTCCAGTTCCAGTTTGCCGGCATCAATTTTCGAGAAATCCAGTACATCGTTAATCAGCGCCAGCAGATGCGCCGAGGATTTGCGAATGGTTTGTAGATACAGGTTCTGCTCATTGCTGAGATTACCCTGGCGCAGTAATAAATGGATAAAGCCATCAATACTGTTCAGCGGAGTACGTAATTCATGGCTGATATTGGCCAGGAAGACCGATTTGGACTGGTTGGCTGAAATCGCCTGGTCACGTGCCTGACGGTAAGTAATGTTCTGGACTTCCAAGGTATCTAGGGTGCGGCGCAAGTCATCTTCGGTCTGTTCGGTATGTTCTTTTAGTTCCAGAAAGCTGAAATGCAGACGCTTGACCACATTGGCAATATCACGCTGCAATAAACGCAGCTCGCCGGTACTGTTAATTACCATGTGCTGATCTAGCGTGTCGGCATTCAGGCGTTGCAGTTGCATACGGATTTCGTACATTGGCGCAATCCAGCGGCGCGAATAGAAATTTAGACACAGCAACAGAAGCATCAGGGTCAGCAGGCCGGTGGTAATCAGCACGGTCATGACCCGATAACGGGCAATTTCCAGGGGTTGATTGTCTAGTTCGATTAGCAGCCAGGCATACTGGCTCTGGCTTTCATCAATACGTAAACCATAGACATGGCTGTCTTTATGCTGAATGGGGCCAAAGAAGGCGGCATCGCGCGGAAAACTGGGCCAGCCGGCCTGATCTTGATAGCCCATACTCAGGCGGCTACGGCCTTGGGAATCAATAATGGCAGTCCGAAGTAAATGCTTTTCATTGAGCAGGTTTTGCATATAGCTGCGCGCCTGCTCATATTGCCAGGGAAAGGTGTTGAGCTGCTGCAAGGCCACTTCAGACAGCATTTCATAGCGGGTTAAAATCGCAATCGCCATCTGCTTTTGCTGGGCGCGCGCTGCATTCGAGGTTTCGGTCAGAACCAGCCCTGCACCGACTGCCGCCAGCACCATAATGGGCACAAATATCAGGGCAATCAGTTGCCCATAAGCATGATTTAAATGTAGGCGCTTAAATAACTTTTTATTGATATTTGACATGGTTAAAGCAGTTTATTCGTTCTGCCGAGCAGTTTAGCACGCTTTATTTTAAAACTGACTGTGCTTTAAGCACTTTCACGAAAAAGCTGGTGAAAAGAGTGCAGGCGGGTGGTTTTTTTCATACAATATGCGCACCTAGAGAAAGGTGCAAATAATGAGTAATACCACCCCTGATTTCCAAGCCGATGAATTTCTATTAGATCATTATGTGGGCAAAACGCCATTGGTACGCTTGCAGCGTCTTGCAAGTCATACCCAAGCCACGGTGTTGGCCAAATTGGAAGGCAACAATCCGGCAGGTTCAGTCAAAGACCGCCCAGCGTATAACATGATTATGCAGGCGGAAAAGCGCGGTCAGATCAAACCGGGTGATACCTTGATTGAAGCCACCAGCGGAAATACGGGGATTGCACTGGCCATGGTGGCTGCCATGCGTGGTTATCAGATGAAGCTGATCATGCCGAACAACATGAGTCAGGAACGTAAAGATGCCATGCGTGCCTATGGTGCCGAACTGATTGAAGTGACCAAAGAACAGGGCATGGAAGGAGCGCGTGATCTGGCCCTGCAAATGCAGGCCGAAGGTAAAGGTCTGGTACTGAACCAGTTTGGTAATCCGGACAATGTCGAAGCGCATTACCTGACCACCGGGCCGGAAATCTGGCAGCAAACTGGCGGTAAAATTACCCACTTTGTCAGCTCGATGGGGACCACCGGTACCATTATGGGTGTATCCAAATACCTGAAAGAAATGAATCCGGATATTCAGATTGTTGGGTTACAGCCTTCAGATGGTTCCAGCATTGCCGGTATTCGCCGCTGGCCGGAAGAATATTTACCGACCATTTTTGATCGTAGTCGTGTCGACCGGATTATTGATATTCCACAAATTGAAGCCGAGCGGACCATGCGTAAACTGGCGCAAAAAGAAGGCATCAGTGCCGGAACGTCATCGGGTGGTGCAGTCTGGGCTTCGCTGAAACTGGCAGAAGAAAACCCGGATGCGGTGATTGTCTGCATTATCTGCGACCGGGGTGACCGTTATTTATCAACCGGTTTATTTTCCGTTCAAGATCCTGAATAAACCGCCGTCAAGCTGTAGAGAAAATTATGCGTCTACCTGTGTTGGTATTTGATATTGAAACATGGACCGACCTGAAGTCGGGGGCGCATCTGTATGGTCTAGATTTGCCTGAGGCAGATCTGGAGCAGGCGCTGATGAAGCTGCGCCGTCAGGAATCGGGCATGGATTTTCAGCGTTTGCCGCTGCATGAAATTGTCTGTATTTCCGGTCTGTGGATTGATGAAACCGGCTTAATGACCCTGTTTTCTTTTAGCCGGGAACAGTATACCGAAGCCGAAATCCTGAAAAAATTTCTGTCGATTTTTGACAAGCGTCATCCGACTCTGGTGAGCTGGAACGGTTCGCAGTTTGATTTGCCGGTGATTTTATATCGTGCCATGTATCATGGCCTGTCTGCACCAAGTCTGTTTGATCAGGGCGAAATTGACACGCAAAAGCGCTATAATAACTACCAGAACCGCTATCATCAGCGGCATATTGACTTGATGGATGTGATGGCCATGTTTAATGGCCGGAATTTCCAGAAACTGGATGATATGGCGCATCTGCTGGGTTTTCCGGGTAAACGCGGTGAAGCCGGTTATCATGTGCCGGAATATATCCGCGCCGGTGAATGGCTCAAACTCACCAGCTATTGTGAAGGTGATGTGCTGAATACCTGGCTGATCTATCTGCGCTGGCTCTTGCTGAAAGGGCAGTTGCAGCTGGATGATCATCGCCTGTGGGTTCAGACCACCATCCAGTATTTATCCAGCCTGCCACAGCATGGCGAGTTCCTCGCAGCCTGGCGCCAGAATGCACAAGCCACATACTTTACTGCTGCAGACTTCCCATCTTCCACACTTTAGGTGCTCATGAAACATCGTCCATCCGCTCGTCCAGCTCAACCCCTGATCCATACCTTTCAGGTTGAGTCGCTGTCCCATGAAGGGCGCGGGATTGCACACTATGGTTCACAGCCTGAACATCCGCAGGATAAACACGGCAAGAAGGTGTTTATTCAGGGTGCCTTGCCGGGTGAAACAGTCAAAGCACGGATTCATCATGTCACCAAACGGTTAGAAGAAGCCGACTGTATCGAACTGTTATCTGCACCTGCCGAGATGCGGGTCGAGCCACCGTGTCCGCATTTTGGTGTCTGTGGCGGCTGCAATATGCAGCATATCCAACTAGATGAGCAGATTCGTTTAAAACAGGATGTACTCAAGTCGCATCTGCAGCATTTTGCCGGCATTCAGCCGGATGAATGGCTAACGCCGTTACGTTCAACCCGGGAAGACTATCGCCGCCGCGCCCGGATTGGAGTGCGTTATTTCCCGAATAAAGACAAACTGGTGGTCGGTTTCCGGGAACGCCAGAGCAACCGGCTAACTTCAATTGACCGCTGTCTGATTCTGGACCGTGAACTCGGTTCAATCACCCGCCTGAAACAACTACTCCAAAGTCTAAAAGGCAAAGCCGACATTGGTCATGTAGAATTGGCGATGGGTGATACGGAAATTGCCCTGTTGGTCCGGCATACGGAAAAATTATCTGAGTCAGATGTCAACCAACTGCTCAAATTTGCGTTACAGAAACAATGGCAACTGTATCTGCAGCCTGCGGGACCAGACAGTGTGCAACGTTTAGATCAACCTGATCAGGCCATGCGTCTGCATTATGCACTGCCGGAATTTGAGCTGAAATTTGCTTTCCATCCGCTGGATTTTACCCAGGTAAATTCCACCGTGAATCCGCAAATGGTCAAGCTGGCATGTGATTTGCTTCAGTTGCAGGCCGGTGAGCGTGTGCTGGATCTGTTTTGTGGATTAGGCAATTTCTCTTTACCTTTGGCGCGCTGTGTCGGCGAAAACGGTACGGTGGTTGGCGTGGAAGGTTCAGATGAAATGGTGCATCGTGGTGCGGAAAATGCCCAGCTGAACGGGTTAACTCAGGTGAAATTTTTTTCACAAGATTTAACAAAAGATTTTTCGCATCATTCTTGGGCAAATCAAGGATTTGATGCATTATTGATTGACCCTCCGCGCTCCGGTGCTGAGGAAGTCATGCATTATGTGCCCAAATTGGGTGCGGCAAGAATCGTTTATGTGTCATGTAATCCGGCTACACTTGCAAGGGATGCGGGGATGCTGGTGCAACAGGGCTATCGTTTAAGCAAAGCCGGGGTGATGGATATGTTTAGCCATACCGGTCATGTAGAATCGATTGCCTTATTTGAGCAAGAAAAATCAATAAACGATTTATAGAAAATGAAGTATATAGAGGTAGGAGTAGGGTATGGTCACAGTACGTGAACAACTTCCTGGACGATTAAACGAATTGTCTGAGGAAACGACTGTAGAACATGCCGAGCAAGCACGACAGGATCTGGCAGAATGGCTGGACCGGGTTCGTGACATCTTAGATGGGGCAGCATTAGCAAAACTCGAAGAAGTTGCCACCTATACGTTACAAAAAGAGCTGGAAACGACAGTCAAGCACCGGTCCAATACCTTGTATACCGGAATTGAAATGGCCGATATTCTGGCGCATTTGCATGTCGATGAAGATACTTTGTCGGCTGCCATGCTGTACCGCAGTGTGCGTGAAGGGGTGATGACCCTGGAAGAAGTGCGTGAGCATTTCGGTGACAGCGTACATACCCTGGTCAAAGGCACCCTGTCGATGGGTAAGCTGTCCGAGCTGATTGAAAAGAATAAACGGCTGGAAGATCACTTCAATAACAACCAGCGCGAGCATCTGACCGGCATTTATAAAATGCTGATTTCAGTCACTGAAGATGTGCGTGTGGTGCTGATCAAGCTGGCTGAACGTACCTATGCCTTACGTGAACTGACCACTGCGTCCAAAGAACGTCAGGAACGGGTGGCGCGTGAAATTCTGACCATTTACTCGCCGCTGGCGCACCGTCTGGGTATTGCCCAGTTAAAATGGGAGCTGGAAGATCTGGCTTTCCGTTATCTGGCGCCGGACCGGTATAAAGAAATTGCGTCTTTACTGAATGAAAAACGGCTGGAACGTGAGCAATATATCCAGTTTGTAATTGATAAGCTCAAGAGCGAGCTGGCGGCGCATGGCATTGAGTCGGAAATTACCGGCCGGGTTAAACACATTTATTCGATTTATCGAAAAATGAAGAGCAAAGACCTGAGCTTCGACCAGCTCTATGACATTCGTGCAGTGCGGGTACTGGTCAAAACCATTCCGGAATGTTATCACTCGCTCGGTATCGTACATCAGCTGTGGCGGCATATTCCGCATCAGTTTGATGACTACATTACCAATCCAAAAGCCAATGGTTATCGCTCGCTGCATACTGCAGTGATTGCTGAAAACAAGTCGCTGGAAGTGCAAATCCGTACCATGGAAATGCATGAAGAGGCGGAACTTGGCGTGTGTTCGCACTTTAATTATAAAGAAGGCAGCAAAACCACCGATCATTCCTTCAATCATCGTTTGCATTCTTTGCGTGCGGTGCTGGAGCATTATCAGGAACGTAACGACGCCAGTGCGCATAAGTCCGATGATGAAACTGAAAACTTCGAGCAGCTGCAAGAGTTTGAAGATTTTGAAAAGATTTATGTGTTTAGCCGCGATGGGGATATTAAAGAATTACCGCGTGGCTCGACCGTGCTGGACTTTGCCTACCATGTACATACCGAAGTCGGTAACAAGTGTTATGCCGCGCGGGTCAATCAGCGTTATGTGCCGCTGACCTATACCTTAAAAACCGGTGAACAGGTCGAAATTCTGACCAAGAAAGACCGTGAACCAAACCGCGACTGGCTGGTGAACTCACTCGGTTATATCAAGACTGCGCGGGCGCGTGACAAGTTACGCCACTGGTTCAGACAGCAGGACCGCAGCAAGAATCTGGAAATTGGCCGTGATATTCTGAATAAGGAATTGTCGCGTCTGGCGATTCACCCGAAAAGTATCGACTTGAATGATTACTGCAATCACTTTAATGTCAAACTCGGTGAAGACATTCTGATTGGTCTGGTCAATGGTGAAATCAGCCTGCATGCGCTGATTAACCAGGTTAACCGGCATATGCATCTGGATCAGGATGAACCGGAACTGGTATTAAAACCAACCCTGAATCCGCGAGCCAGCCATACCTTGTCGGCGCATGGCATTCTGATTGATGGCCTGGATAACGTCGAGCTGCATATTGCCCAGTGCTGCCAGCCGGTACATGGTGAATCCATTGCTGGTTATATTACCCTGAATCGCGGCGTGAGTATCCATAAGGTGGCCTGTCCGGATTATGTACGCATGATCAGCCAGGAGCCAGAACGTGCGGTCGAAGCCGACTGGGAAATGCAGCCAACCCGTGGTCAAAGCGTGCAGATTGTAGTGGAAGCCTATGATCGCCGTGGTCTGCTGAAAGATCTGACTCAGGTGATTTTCTCCGATCAGATTAATATTCGTCAGGTGAATACCATTTCCGAAAATGATGGTATTGCCAATATGAAGCTGTTAATTGAAGTCAAAGGTCTGGCGCAACTGTCACGTCTGCTGGCACGTTTGGAGCAGCAGCCGGGGATTATCAGCGCACGTCGTTTGGTACAGGGCAATTAAACTTTCTTTCTTATCTTTGAAAAAACCAGTGATCTTGATCGCTGGTTTTTGTTTAGGCAAGGAATGCGTCCACACATGAGCGCACAGATCATTCTAGAATTGGCCCATCTGGCACAGATTGCACCGCAGCAGCCGGCGCTGGAGCGTAAAGCGCACATCCAGCAGCAAAAGCAGGCCATTTATGCTTTTCGTAACCAGCGCCTATCGGCCTATTTAAACGCGCCAATCTGCTCGGAAGATTTTACCCGTACTGCATATGGCAAGCCATTTTTACCCGCGTATCCGCAGCTGGCCCTGAATCATAGTCACAGCCGTCAGCACTATGCACTGGCCTATAGCGAGCAGCTGCAAGATGTTGGGGTGGATGTTGAAGATCTGGATCGCAAGGTGCGCTTTGAGAGTCTGGCCAGGCACATGTTTCATCCGGCTGAATGGGAATTGTGGCAGGCTTATGACCAGGAGACAGATTACTGGTTTAAGGTCTGGACCACCAAGGAAGCCGTCCTGAAAGCATCAGGGCTGGGTATTCGCATGAGTCTGAATCAGCTGAATAGCGGGGTTCATCCGCATCAGCAAGGTGGGTTTTGTCATCATGAGGGCCTGGGTACATTTGCCTATCAGCATCTGAAGATTGGTGGCTGTATGCTGACCGTGGCCTGGCGTTCTGAACGTTCCTGCAAGGGATTTCAGTTTCCCAAGCTGCAACTGATCCGCCATTAAAAAAGCCCATCCGGAGATGGGCTTTTATGGGTACAGGAAGGAAAATAATTAAGGAATTTCTTCCTCTTCAAATTCCGGTTTTACCTGCACAATAAAGTCTTGACGGTTCAGACCGCGCCACAGTGCAAAGGCGGTACCAATATAAATCGAAGAATAAGTCCCGACAAAGACACCGACAAACATGGCAATCGAGAACCATTTCAGGCCATCACCGCCCATCAGCATCATCGCCACCACCACCAGTAACAGCGTCATCGAGGTGTGGATGGTACGACGTAAGGTTTCGGTTAAGGCAATATTGACCACTTCCAGCGGCGAAGCGCCCCGAATTTTACGGAAGTTTTCCCGAATACGGTCCGAAACTACAATGTTATCGTTAAGCGAGAAGCCGATAATTGCCAGCAGGGCTGCCAATACGGTCAGGTCAAACGGCCATTGCATCATCGCAAAAATACCCACAGTCACGATAATATCGTGGAACAGGGATAACACCGCACCCATCGCCAGTTTGAACTCGAAGCGGATGGTGACATAAATCAGCATCAGGATCAGTGCCAGTGCTACGGCACCTGCAGAACGTACATACAGCTCGTTACCGACCTGACCGCCGACCACATCAACCTTGGTCACATCGGCGCTGTTGCCCGGCAATTGTGCCGCGGCGGTAATGGTCTGGGTCAGGTCTTCGACTTCAATCTCGTCCTGCACCGGCATACGCACCATCAGGTCACGTTCAGAACCCAGGGTCTGTACCACCGGATCACGGAAACCGGCCTGTGTCAGGGCAGAAGAGACATCGCTGGCTTTCACTGGATTGCTGTAATTCAGCTCTGCGGCAATACCGCCGGTAAAGTCCAGACCCAGATTTAAGCCTTTGGTGGCAATAAAGAAGATGCTGGCCACGGTTAAAATGATCGAAAGCAATGCCGCCGGCAACGCAATCTTCATAAACGGAATGACGCGCTCATCATCCGGACGGCCGTATTTTTTCGGATTCAGTTGAGTATTCTCAGTCATCATCGATCTCCTTAAATGCTCAACTTTTTCAGGTTACGGCGTTTGCCATAAATGATCTGTACAATCGCACGGGTTACGGTAATGGCCGTAAACATCGAGCAGACAATACCAATCATTAAGGTCACGGCGAAGCCTTTAATCGGACCGGTACCAATCGCGAACAGAATGAACGCCACCAGGAAGGTGGTTAAGTTCGAGTCGAAAATGGTGTTATAGGCCCGGTCATAACCGGCTACGATGGCCTGTTTGGGTGAGGCCCCCCATTTGATCTCTTCCCGTATTCGCTCACAAATCAGGACGTTGGCATCGACCGCCATACCAATGGTAATCACGATACCGGCAATACCCGGTAAGGTTAAAGAAGCACCAATCCATGACATCACTGTCAGGATCATCGCTAGGTTAAATACCAGCGCGAAGTTGGCAATCACACCAAACAGACGGAAGAACACCACCATCCAGATCGCAACCAGAATAAAACCGATCTGGGTCGAGGTTACGCCCTTGTCGATATTTTCCTGACCCAGACTAGGACCAATCACACGTTCTTCAACGAAGTACATTGGCGCAGCCAGGGCACCGGCACGTAGCATTAATGCCAGTTCAGCCGCTTCTTGCGGTGAATCCAGACCGGTAATCCGGAACTGTGAACCTAATACCGCCTGAATGGTTGCGGCGTTAATCACGACTGATTCTGTATATGGGGTACGCACTTCAGTCTGGACGCCGGTTTCCGGATCGGTCACATAGCTGATGCGCTGCTTGTTCTCAATGAACAGAACCGCCATACGTTTACCGACCGCATTACGGGTCGCGTCTGCCATCAGCTTACCGCCTGCAGAGTCGAGGGTAATATTTACCTCGGCACCGCCAGTATCCTGACTAAAGCCACTCGATGCATTCTGTACGCGCTCACCGGTTAAAATACGGCTACGGTTCAGCAGCAACTGACGGCCACTGTCGAGCGATTCAAAGGCAAAGGCTTCAGTGCCCGGTGGTAAGGTCTGGCTGCTGAGCTGACCGGTATACGGGTCAATATGCTGATCATTCAGATCAGAGACCAGACGGAATTCCAGGTTCGCAGTACGACCCAGAACACGCTTGGCTTCAGCGGTATCCTGTACACCCGGCAATTCCACCACAATACGGTTGCTGCCTTGGGTTTGGACCAGTGCTTCGGCCACACCTAACTCGTTAATACGGTTACGCAGCGTGGTCAAGTTCTGGTTCACGGCATAGGATTCAATTTCCTGCTTGCGCGTGTCGGTATAGGTCAGGCGCAACATGGCACCATCTGTGGTGGCCAGGGCCTGCTGGTTAAACTCGTTGCCGTTACGGCGCAAGAAGTCCATTACGGCTGAGCGGTCGTCATTGTTGGCGAACTGCACGGTAATGGTGTTGTTATTCAAAGACAGGCTGTTGAATTTCAGTTTGTTGTCGCGCAGTTGGCGACGCAGGTCAGTCGCAGAGGTCTCCATGCGCTGGCTGATGGCCTTGTCCATATCCACTTCCAGCAGGAAGTGAACACCACCACGCAAGTCCAGACCCAGTTTCATTGGCTTGGCGCCAATTTTCTGTAGCCATTCTGGAGTGGTTGGCGCCAGGTTAAGTGCCACGACATAATCATCACCCAAGCCCTGACGTAATGCATCTTTGGCTTTAAGCTGTGCTTCGCTTGAGTCCAGACGCAACAGGGCTGCGTTATTGGTAAAGCTGTTGTCATGGCTGGCAATATTTTCTGATTTTAGAATTTGCTCTGCTTTTTGTACGATGCTTTGGTCAATTTGGGTACCGGCTTTGGCCCCAGAAATCTGAACCGCAGGTTCATCTGGATACAAACTTGGCAGGGCATATAATGTACTCACCACAAGAACTACGAGGATGAGTAGATATTTCCATGCTGGGTAACGCATTTAATTTTCTTCTTAAAATGAAAAAGTCGTGCGGGCGCACGACTAATTTTTGATTAAAGGTTGTTTAATGTGCCTTCAGGCAGAACTGAAATCACACTGGCACGCTGAATTTTTACTTCTACGCCGCGGTTCAGTTCAACCACTGCAAAATCACCTTCAAGTTTGGTGATTTTACCCATCAGGCCACCAGCAAACACCACTTCACTGCCTACGCCCAGGCTGTCGATCAGGGCACGGTGTTCTTTGGCACGTTTTGATTGCGGGCGCCAAATCAGGAAGTAGAAAATTGCAATAAAAACTGCAATCATCAAAAGGTTAGCAACCATGCTTGGTTGTTGTGCAGCTTCACCTGCTGCGTGAGCAGTAGAAATAAAAAGGCTCATTTCATTTTCCTAAACTAAAAACTGGAATCAATAACATTGATAATAAATTGACTTGTTCTGCAATTTACCCTGTCTTTTTCTTCAGCGCAAATACTGAAAAGATTAATCTTGCGGACAAGGCGGCACATCCAGACCGCGACGAGCATAAAAGTCCTGTACAAAGTCATCAAAAGTGCCATTGTCCAAGGCATTACGGATATCTTGGGTAAAGCGTTGGTAATAACGCAGGTTGTGGATGGTGCCGAGCATTGAACCGAGCATCTCGCCGCATTTTTCCAGATGGAACAGGTAGGCGCGGGTAAAGTTCTTGCAGGTATAGCAGTCACAGTGCGGATCAAGCGGGCTCTGGTCATGACGGTATTTACTGTTACGAATCCGTACCAGCCCATCGGTCACAAAATAATGACCATTACGGGCATTACGGGTTGGCATTACACAGTCAAACATATCCACCCCGCGGCGAATCCCTTCCACGATATCTTCCGGTTTGCCGACACCCATCAGGTAACGTGGTTTATCTTCCGGCATTTTGTTCGGCAGATAATCCAGTACCTTGATCATTTCTTCTTTTGGTTCACCGACTGACAGACCGCCAATGGCATAACCATCAAAACCGACTTCTAGCAGACCATTTAAAGACTCATCACGTAAATCTTCATACATCCCGCCCTGAATAATCCCGAACAGGGCATTTTTATTTTCAAGGACATTGTGATGATGTTCTTTACAGCGTTTGGCCCAGCGTAATGACAGCTGTAAGGACTTTTGTGCTTCTTCATGGGTCGCTGGATACGGCGTACATTCATCAAAAATCATGACGATGTCCGAGTTCAGGACCTTCTGGATTTCCATGGAAATTTCTGGAGAAAGGAATACTTTGGAGCCGTCAATCGGTGAACGGAAAGTCACGCCTTCTTCTTTAATCTTGCGCATGGCGCCCAGACTAAAGACCTGGAAACCGCCAGAATCGGTCAGAATCGGCTTGTCCCATTTCATGAATTCGTGCAGGCCACCATGTTCTTTAATGACATCCAGACCCGGACGCAAATACAGATGGAAGGTGTTGCCTAAAATAATTTGTGCTTGAATGTCTTCAATATCACGCGGGAGCATACCCTTAACGGTGCCATAGGTGCCGACAGGCATAAACACAGGGGTTTCCACCACACCATGTTCAAGAGTTAAACGACCACGACGGGCGCGACCCGATTGGCCTAATTTTTCAAACTTCATACAGGTTCCAAATCAAGGCGAAAAAACAGTTCGCTGATTGTTTGCGCTAAAAGTTCATCATTTTCCTAGATTCTGCCGTGAATTGCTAGTTTTGATGCGTTTTCTTGGGCAAATATTGTGGAGGAAAATCATGGCAATTACATGGCATAAAATTGCTGAATCCGTTGCTGGATTTCATCTTTCGGGAGGGCAAACAGGCCCTGTTCATTACTGTCCATGGCAGCAATCGAGTGAATCAGACGCTGGATATACAGATTGCTGTCAATAAAGCCCGGTTCTAGCGTCAGCAAATAGGCGGCGTGGGCTATTTCCAGGTAATCATAAGGTTCAATTTCCAGCAGCTGCGCCAGATCAATCAGCAGGTCTTTATCAATCTGCTGTAATTTTATCGCTGGTGGATGGGATGAAGCATCCAGCAGAGCAGGGCGCTGTTGATGGGCCAGAAATTCTTCCAGTAAGGGGCCAGGCGCATTCAGTTGCCGCGCAGAGTCCGCTGCCATTTGTGGCTGTTTGGCCACCTGCATGAAAAACACCATTGAACTCAGGTCCAGTCCATAGGCATTCGACAAGGCCTGCCGGGCCTGCTGAAACACATTTAGTAAAACCTGTAGATGGTTTTGTTGCGCGGAGTCACGCTGCTGAGCCAGTGGATGCCCAAAGATATGGCGCTTCTGGAAATAGTCTGTGAACAGGCGTTTAAACTGATTCAAATGCTGCTGATGTGGCTGGCTGCGATAGCGCCATTTCTGGACTGACCATTTGTCATGGTCTGACAGGTACTGGGCCGGATCTTCCTGCTCGCTAAACAGGCTGCGCCGGGTGGAAATGGCCAGATATTCAAAACCCAGATATTCATTCAGCACCAGGGCGCAGGCATAAATATGGTCCTGTTCATACTGCTCATAGAGTTGAAAAAACTCGTGAATGAGCGCCGCTTGAAAGCTCTGCAGATGTTCTAACATGGTCGGGACTAACTTTTTTATTTTTAATCATGCTGTGGTAATGCCTGAGCTGTTATTGATATTTTGCTCAGTGTTCTGATTGTGACAAAGCACAGCCAAATGTCAACCGGATGTCATCTGCGTGGGAGAAATCTCGCTGTAATCATGACAGGCGGTTTGACATTGAATCAAGAGGTCATCTTGGTTTTAAAAATTCGGGCGATACTCAAAGCCTTGCTGCATGCTTGGATCACGGAACGGGCGAATGGCTTTTTTGCCCAAAGTTAAGGTGTTAATGATGTTGTTTGGGAAAATCTGAATCTGGTTATTAAACAGCTCGACATTGCGGTTAAAAATAGTAATTGCGGCACCGACATTTTCATTCTGTTCTTCAATTTCGTGCATCATTTTTAAATAGATGTCATTGGCTTTCAGCTCAGGATAGTTCTCGACCACCACGTTTAGGCTGTGCAGCAGCTCTTTACTCAAACGCTCAATATGTTGCAGCTGGGCGCTGTCGGTACTGTCCAGTTTCAGGTTTAATACGTTCTGGCGCAGTTCAGTCACTTTGGCCAGCGTGCCCTGTTCAAAACTGGAATATTGCTCCACCACTGGAATCAGCTGTTCCAGAATTTTGACTTTCTGGCGTTCGTAACTGGTGACATCGGCCCAGGCACGAATACTGGCATTGTGATAACGCACAATATTGTTGCGAATCAGAATCCCGATAATCAGCACGGCCAGAATAATAGCCAGAAAAATCATCAATCCCATAGAAATCTCCCCACGTCCAAATTTATAAAAGCTGCAGCAAATGGCGTTGTAATTGTTCTAGATACGGTAATTTAAATGTACGCAGATGTCCACGTAAAGCCGAAATATCCTGAATGGTTTTATAGTTGCTGCTGGCCTGAAACAGGTTCTGGCTACCTACATAGCACAGGATTTTCTGTTCAGGATGAAACAGCAGATCGCCGGGCTGCGCGTTCAGGAAATTGGCCAGTTTCAGTACCACCGCCGGGGTCAGCTGCCGGGCCATCTGGTGGGTATCGGTGCCATAGATGTTTAACTGCCGGTTAATCTGAATATCACTGGTATGCCACGGCTGGGTATAGGGGTAGGCAAAGCTTTTGCGCTGCGAGCTGAGGGCCAGTCCCTGTAACTCGACCCCAAAGACAATGGCACCCCACAGGAATTTTTCAATTTCTTTAAGCCGCATTTTGTTGCCATTCTGGTCTTGGACCTGAATTTCAGAGACATAGCGATATTCAAACAGCATCACCTGATGGGTCTGGCCCTGTTCATCCTGCCAGTGGGTCAGGGCATAGCGGCGAATGTCATTGCTGAGATTGCCTTGCTGGAACAGCGGAAACAGCTGCTTGATTTGCGCTATAAAACGGACCGGCTGGAAAATGACCTGTTCATGCCGGGGAATGCTGTTAAAGGCCAGCTGATACTTGAGCGCCAGTGCCTGTTGCTCCAGTTCCTGAATGGCATTGGTGATTGGGCGGCTGGATTCATAACAGAGAAACGCACCAAAGATCAGCAGACCACCGAGCAGCAGACACAGCTGCAAGGCCCAGTGCGCCGGGGCCAGCCAAAACAGCAGGATCAGTATCAGGCCGATGATGCCAAGCAAAATTGGCAGCTTGTTTTCAAAACGCAGGCTGATCGGGGCATTCCAGGGATGCAGCCGGTCGAGCAGTTCCTGCTGAGATTTGGCCTGGGCACCAATCTCCCAGAGCCGGGCGAGATTATTCCACACCAGCTGATTCTTCTTGCGGCGAATATGGATGCTGTGCTGAATATTCTCGATTGGCATGGGGCAGTGCTCTAGCTGTGGGCCTGATCAATCAGCATGGCATCGCCATAACTGAAGAAGCGGTAACGCTGCGCGACTGCATGTTGATACGCACGCATGATATTTTCACGACTCGATAGGGCCGACACCAGCATCAGCAGGGTTGATTCAGGCAAGTGGAAGTTGGTGATCAGGCGATCCACCACTTTAAATTTATAGCCCGGATAAATGAAAATCTGGGTATCACCGGTCCAGGCCGCCAGTGTGCCGCCGTGTGCCTGTGCTGCACTTTCGACTGCACGGGTGGCCGTGGTTCCAACTGAAATGACTTTATTGCCACGTGCTTTGGCCTGCTGGATCATCTCCACAGCGGCGGCTGGTACATCACACCATTCGCTGTGCATGATATGGTTTTCAATATCAGTGGTGCGTACCGGCAGGAAGGTTCCAGCACCGACGTGCAAGGTTACAAAGGTTTTTTGAATGCCTTTGGCTTCAAGCTTGGCCAGCAGTTCGGCATCAAAATGCAGGCTGGCAGTCGGGGCGGCAACACTGGCCAGTTTGGTCGGATCATTAAATACGGTTTGATAGCGTTCGGTATCAATCGCTTCTGCTTCACGGTTAAAGTACGGCGGAATGGGCAGGGCGCCGTAGCGATCCAGCACCTCTAGAATGGGCTGGGAAAACTCGACAATAAACAGGTTCTCATGCCGGCCTTGTACCGTGACTTTCACTTCATCTGGACCAATGAAGAGTTCAGCACCAGCTTTTGGTGAATTGCTGGCTTTAATATGACAATGCGCAATAAACTGATCTTGCATGCGTTCAACCAGCACTTCCACAGCGCCACCGGTAGCACGTTTACCTTTCAGGCGGGCTTTCATGACTTTGGTGTCATTTAAGACCAGCACATCACCAGCTTCAAGTAAATCGACAAGATCGGTAAATTGATGATCTTGATACTGACCTTCGGCATTGACATGCAGCAGGCGTGAGGCGCTGCGCTGTTCCAGCGGGTAACGGGCAATCAGTTCATCAGGGAGGTCGAAATTAAAATCAGAAAGTTGCATGGTTAAATAAATGCGCAAAACAATAACAGGATTGGGCGTAGTATATGCGTTTTTTGGTTTTATCGCTGAAATTGCCTAATTATAAGACAAAAAAAATCGGGTTGATTTATTTTTAAACAAATATGGGAGGCGAGCGTTGACAAGCGGGTGAAACAGTTTATTATACGCATCAACACCTTCCCGAGGTGGTGAAATTGGTAGACGCGGCGGACTCAAAATCCGCTGTCAGAGATGACGTGTCGGTTCGAGTCCGACCCTCGGGACCACAGATTTTAAAGAACCCCAAGCATATTCAGACTTGGGGTTTTTTATTGCCTCAAATTTATGGATAGCTATCTCATATCGCTTTGTTATTCGATACTGTATTTACAATCAAAAAATAAATGACTAATCGAGTATTTTGATCAATCCTGATTGCATATTTTAAGTTTCCTCCATAGCCGGTAAGACTCTAGGAAAATTTGTCGATGTGTTTTCCCTGTTTGATGTGAGTCCTCTTTTAGTTGAAGATATTCTGCGTAGTCCATGGTGACAGATACTTGTTTGCTTTTGCCAATATTAATTTCAATTTTTTGCATATAACAGGTGCTTGTTCAAAACGAGTAATAAGCATAATTTAAAATTGTAATTTCTATTGTAGGTTATTGAATACCAATGAGTTCACGTACGTACGCATGAAATATTTAAAGAGGGAAAATAGGTATTGGTTCAGCTTGTAATGAGTAGTGAGATAAAAAAACCGGCGCCTTAGCACCGGTTTTTTTATGAGTTGACTAACAAAGGTCAGTCAAATTCAATTTAAGCTTGTAATGAAGCCAGCGTTGCATTCAAGGTTTTGCTTGGACGCATCACGGCATTCACTTTCGCTTGATCTACCGCGTAGTAACCGCCGATATCTACTGACTTACCTTGAACTTCTGCAAGTTCAGCCACGATTTTCTCTTCATTTGCAGCTAAAGCTTGTGCAAGTGGAGCAAATTTCGCTTTCAGTTCAGCATCTTCGTCTTGTGCAGCAAGTTCTTCTGCCCAGAATTTTGCCAGGTAGAAGTGGCTGCCACGGTTGTCCAGCTCGCCAGTACGACGTGATGGAGATTTGTCGTTGTCCAGCAGTTTGCCTGTTGCAGCATCTAAAGTCTTCGCCAGAAGTTTCGCTTTCGCGTTGTCTTCTTTAATGCCAAGCTCTTCTAGAGATACCGCCAGTGCCAGGAACTCACCTAAAGAATCCCAACGTAAGTGGTTTTCTTCAACCAGCTGTTGTACGTGTTTTGGCGCAGAACCACCGGCACCTGTTTCGTACATACCGCCACCAGCCATTAACGGCACGATTGACAGCATTTTCGCAGATGTACCCAGTTCCATAATTGGGAACAGGTCAGTCAGGTAGTCACGTAAGATGTTACCGGTTACAGAAATGGTATCCAGGCCACGAGCAACGCGCTCAAGCGTATAACGCATTGCACGGACTTGTGACATGATCTGGATGTCTAAACCGTCTGTATCGTGATCTTTCAGATATTTTTGTACTTTCTTGATCAGTTCATTTTCGTGTGGACGGTACGGGTCTAACCAGAAGATGGCTGGCATACCAGAGTTACGTGCACGTGTAACAGCCAGTTTCACCCAGTCGCGGATTGGTGCGTCTTTCACCTGACACATACGCCAGATGTCGCCTTCTTCCACGTTTTGGGACATCAACACTTCACCTGTTTCCAGATCCGTGATGTTGGCAACACCCGCTTCAGGAATTTCGAAAGTCTTGTCGTGAGAACCGTATTCTTCCGCTTTTTGCGCCATCAGACCAACGTTAGGCACAGTACCCATGGTACGTGGGTCGAAGTTACCATTCCATTTACAGAAGTTGATCATTTCCTGGTAAATACGCGCGAAAGTCGATTCTGGCATTACTGCTTTACAGTCGTAAGGCTTGCCGTCAGCACCCCACATTTTACCACCACCACGAATCATTGCAGGCATAGAAGCATCTACAATGACGTCGTTTGGAGAATGGAAGTTGGTGATGCCTTTTGCAGAATCCACCATTGCAAGTGCAGGACGGTGTTCTTGACACGCGTGCAGGTCTTCGATGATTTCTTCACGTAAAGAAGTTGGCAGGGTTTCGATCTTCTCGTAAAGACCGGCCATACCATTATTGACATTAATGCCTAACTCGTCGAACAGTTTGCCATGTTTTTCGAAAGCATCTTTGTAGTAAATTTTCACACAGTGACCGAATACGATCGGGTGTGAAACTTTCATCATGGTCGCTTTTACGTGTAAAGAGAACAGGATGCCGGCTTCTTTACAGTCATCCAATTCTTTTTCATAGAAGTCGCAAAGCGCTTTTTTGCTCATGAACATCGAGTCGATGATTTCACCGTCTTGCAGCGCAACTTTTGGCTTCAGAACAATGGTTTCACCAGATTGAGTGATGAGTTCCATTTTCACGTTACGCGCGCGGTCTAAAGTCATGGACTTTTCGCCATGGTAGAAGTCGCCTTCGTCCATGTGAGAAACGTGAGTTTGTGACCACTGTTTCCACTCGCTCATTGAGTGCGGGTTTTTCTTCGCGTAGTTCTTTACTGCAGTTGGTGCGCGACGGTCAGAGTTACCTTCACGTAATACCGGGTTTACTGCAGAGCCCAGGCATTTGCCATAACGGGTCTTGATTACCTTTTCTTCCTCAGTGGTCGGATTTTCAGGGTAGTCAGGAATCGCATAGCCTTTAGACTGAAGTTCTTTGATACATGCAGTCAACTGAGCAACAGAAGCACTGATGTTTGGAAGTTTAATGATGTTCGTATCTGGATCTTGTGTAAGACGACCTAGCTCTGCGAGGTTGTCAGTGACCTTTTGCTCGTCGGTGAGGTAGTCAGAAAATTCTGCGAGCACGCGTGCGGCCACGGAGATGTCACTTTTAACGATCTCTACGCCGGCCGGCTTAGTAAAGGTCTCAATAATCGGCAGCAGCGAATAAGTCGCCAGTAATGGCGCCTCGTCAGTCAGTGTGTAAATGATGGTTGACTTTCCACCAGCCATATATAGCCCCTTGCGTTGATTGAGTTTTGAGGGGGTGAAAGTGATGAATCAGCCCCTGCGAACCGGTTTGCTTAAGTAAAACCTTGAGAGTATCGACCCTCAAGCCTTTTCAGTCAACGTAATATCCGTGATAACGACATTTCGCTGAAAAATGATGCATTTTAATTCGTGATATTTGTGCCTGATTTGAATCCACACTTACCTGTTTGGGGAAGAAAAATACTAAAAAAAACCGTCTTTTTCCCTCAAGCTCGATCATTCCATCCAGCACATCTGTTAATCAGATTTGAATGATTAACCTGATTTTTTCAATACCAATAAGACAGATTGATAATTTGATGACGATTCACTGATCAGGCGGATATATTATCGTCCAAAAACATGAACAGAATATGTAAAACTAAAGTAACGTGGTGAACCCATTATCCGGTGAAAATTAACCAGGAAATTCCCTTAAAAATCCGATGAATTTACAGAAATCATACCTAACATAACACTGAAAAAGTGTATGAAAATGTGCCAATTTATTTTTAACCAAAATCAGTTAAAGTAGCTTGCTGTTTAAAAAGAGATAAACAAAAAGTAGTGAATTTATTTAATAAATTTAATGAAAATATACCTTTTTTTAAAATTTTTTCAGGTTACAAATTAATGAAGGAGCTTGGTTTATTCTTTTGGGTTTGGTGTTATATTCTCTGTTAAAGTTTGTTAACCGGGCTGAGCAATCAGCTTTAAAAATGGCCTAAATATTCTATAAGAATGGATCTCGGATGAGGCAGATATGAAGTTGCAGTTGCTTGAAATAGGTTCAGAAACTGAACAGCTGAGTTCATGCAGGTTGTCTCTGTTATTGGGGGTATTTACTGCCACCAATCAGATTGAGCGTTTTTTATCATCTGCCCGTAAAATTTTAGGGGTAGAGCGTTCCGCACTGGCCTTCGAGGGCGAACCCTATTTATGGTATGCTCATCAGGACTGTTTTAAAGCCTTTATTGCACCCGATCATATCCAGATTGTCGAACTGTTTGATGGTCAGGACTGCATTCATACCGAGCATCCTCACTATATACAACTGGTTGAGCGTATTGGCTCTTTAGGCGTAGAAGCAAAACGCTTTATGGCCTTTGATCTGAAAATGTCCGATGGTCGTTCGATTGGACAAATCCTGTTTTTCGACCAGAACGAGCAGCCTTTTTCGCTACAGGCGATTGAAATTCTCAGTGATCTGGCCACTAACCTGGTGAATTATCTGGAGTTAAAAGCCGAGCATGCTGAACTAAAAGAAATGTATGAGCAGCAGGCCGCGCTGAATTTTAGTAAAACCAAGTTTTTCCAGATTATTGCGCATGACTTGAGAGCGCCGTTTCATGGCCTGCTCGGTTTTTCCGAAGTTCTGGCGCAAGAACGCGAAACGCTGGATGATTCCAGTGTGCAAAATATTGCCGACTATTTATATGATACTGCGCAATCGACCTATAACCTGCTGGAAAGCTTGTTGAACTGGGCTATGGCAGAAGGCGGCCGCTTTATCTATCATCCAATTAACTTCAAGCTGCAACAGTCGTCGAAAATTGTCTGCGATGTCCTGAACAGTCTGGCGGTGAAAAAGAATATTCAGCTGATTAACCAGATTGATGATGATATTAAAGTCTATGCCGACATTAATATGATTACTTCGGTTATCCAGAACCTGGTGTCGAATGCGCTAAAATTCACCCCGACAGATGGTACCGGCAAGGTGACTTTACGCGCCGAACAGGCAGACGATGGCGTACACATCTATATTCAGGATACCGGCCTGGGCATGAGCCAGTCGCAAATGGATCAGCTGTTCCAGGCTGCGGTCACGGCCAGTAGTAAAGGTACGGCGGGTGAAAAAGGTACCGGTCTGGGCCTGGTACTGTGTAAACGTTTTGTCGACCTGAACAAAGGTGAAATTGTGGTGGAATCCAATGAAGGCGAAGGAACCACCTTTATTGTGACCTTGCCGCAGGCCACCAGCGCGCATCAGGCTTTAATGCCGGAGGATATACAGTTCGAAAAAGTAAAAATGTAGAAAACGCAATTTTCTTTTCCCCTCTAGCCAGACTCCTGATATAACTAGAAAAAACAGTCAGCTTTGGGTGTGTGAATGAATACGGAACAATTGCGCAAAACCTTAGGTGCCAGCCAATATGCAGAACAGGTATTGGCCAAGCACCAACCCCTCTTAGAACAAGATTATGCAGTTGACCGGTTTTTAACCCCTTTAAGCACCCAGCAGATTCAGCACACCGTGCAAACGACCTTGCAGGATATTCAGGATGAAACCGAGTGGATGCGTAGTCTGCGGATTTTACGTGCCCGGCTGATGTTTCGCTGGATCTGGCAAGATGCCAACCAGTTAACCGATGTGGTCACCCTGACCCGTGAACTGTCCGATTTCGCCGATGTCTGTGTAACAGCAGCCAAAGATTTTGCCCGGGCTCCCTTGGTGGCCAAGCATGGCGAGCCGGTGGGCTATAACGGTAAAGTACAGGACCTGATTGTGATTGCCATGGGTAAACATGGCGCGCAGGAACTGAATTTATCCAGCGATATTGACCTGATTTTTGCCTTCGATGAGCAGGGCGAAACCAACGGTCGTAAATGTATTGATGTGCAGCAGTTCTGTATTTTATGGGGACAGAAACTGATTTATCTGCTCGACCATATCACCGCCGATGGCTTTGTGTTCCGGGTCGATATGCGCCTGCGTCCCTGGGGCGACGGTTCGGCACTGGCGATTAGCCATGTGGCGCTGGAAAAATATTTAAGCCAGCACGGCCGTGAATGGGAACGCTATGCCTGGATCAAGGCACGCATTGTCACCGGTGGTAAAGAAGGGGATGAACTGCTGGAGATGACCCGGCCGTTCGTATTCCGCAAATATGTCGATTACACCGCCTTTGAAGCCATGCGTGAAATGAAGGCCATGATTGAGCGCGAAGTGCAGCGCCGTCATCTGGAAGATGATATTAAACTTGGTGCTGGCGGAATTCGTGAAGTCGAATTTATTGTGCAGGTGTTTCAGTTGATTTATGGCGGGTCCAAGCTGGAGCTACAAGACCGGCAATGTCTGGTCAGCCTGAATCATCTGGATGAAGCTGAATTGCTGGACAGCAAAGCCGTGGCCGAGCTGGAAGATGCCTATTTATTTCTGCGCCGGGTTGAACATGCGATTCAGGCGCTGAATGACCAGCAAACCCAGTCCTTACCGACCGAGCCAGAATTGCGTCAGCGTCTGATCAGCACTTTAGGTTTTGCGAGCTGGCCAGATTTTATGGCTTTTCTGGATGAAAAACGCGCCAAGGTCATCTATCAGTTTGAGCATTTAATTAAAGAAAAAGAACCTGATCCGCTGGTCGAAAGTTTTAGCCAGCTGGAACAGCGCCTGAATGAAGTGCTGGATGATCAGGCCAAAAATCTGGTACATGAATTCTGGTATGGACATGCGCTGAAAAAACTACCGGCCAAAGCGGTGCAGCGCCTGAAAACCTTCTGGCCGCATCTGGTTGAAGCGGTGTTGCAGTCAGATATGCCACAAGTCGCGCTGGTGCGACTGATGCCGCTGGTGGAATCGGTGATGCGCCGTACCGTGTATCTGGTGATGCTGATTGAAAGCAAAGGTGCGCTGCAACGTCTGGTAAAAATGGCCACTGTCAGTCCATGGATTTGTGAAGAGCTGACCCATTATCCGGTGCTGCTGGATGAATTTCTGTCGATGGATTTTGAATTGCCGAAACGTCAGGATCTGGAAGATTCCTTGCGTCAGCAATTGCTGCGGATTGAGGTCGATCAGGTCGAAGACCAGATGCGGGTACTGCGCCTGTTTAAAAAATCCAATGTACTGGCAGTGGCAGCCAGTGATGTGCTGGCCGAAAGTCCGCTGATGAAAGTTTCTGATGCGCTCACCGATATTGCTGAAGTATCGGTCAATGCTGCCTTGCATCTGGCTTATCAGATTACCGCGAAAAAACATGGTTTCCCGCTGGATGCTGAAGGTCAGCGCTGTACGCTGGATCATATGGCTTTTACCGTGATTGGTTATGGCAAGGTAGGCGGGATTGAACTCGGTTATGGCTCAGATCTGGATCTGGTCTTTATTCATTATATGGATGAACAGGCCGATACCGACGGGCTTAAACCCATCAGCGGTTTTGAGTTTGCGATGCGGGTGGGGCAAAAGTTTGTGTCATTGATGACCACCCAGACTTTAGATGGCCGCGTTTATGAAGTGGATACCCGGTTACGTCCGTCTGGGGAAGCAGGATTACTGGTCACCAGCCTGAAAGCCTTTGAGCATTATCAGCTAAAAAGTGCCTGGCTGTGGGAGCATCAGGCATTGGTGCGCGCGCGCAGTATTGCCGGTGAACGCTGCCTTCGGGACAAGTTTGAACAGCTACGCTGCCGGATTTTGACCCAGCCGCGTGAACAGGCGCATGTGCGTGCCGAAGTGCTGAAAATGCGCCAGAAGATGAAAGACCATCTCGGTTCATCAAATGAGCAAAAAAAAGATGGAATTTTTCATTTAAAACAGGATGCAGGTGGTATCGTTGATATCGAATTTATGGCACAGTATGCGGTGTTAGCGTGGAGTGGGACGAATAAAGATCTCGCCCATTACTCCGACAATGTACGAATCCTTGAGGATGCCGCAAAGACAGGTTGCTTATCCAGCAACGATGCGACTGCTCTGATTCAAGCTTATCTCCGTGAACGCGCAGAGAGCCACCGCTTAGCCCTTGCAAATCAATCCATGCAAGTGTCTGCAAGCGACTGGCACGATACCCGAATGACCGTTTGCAAGTTATGGCAAAGACTGATTGATCCAGCTGCAGCATTTGCGCTGGAGAGTGAATAATTGTGAAAAATTGGAGTTTATGGCATGAATTTGGCTGATCGTGATGGTTTTATTTGGCAAGATGGACAACTGGTTGACTGGCGTGAGGCCAAAACTCACGTGTTGACCCATACCCTGCATTACAGCATGGGTGTGTTTGAAGGTGTCCGTGCCTATGAAACCCCGAATGGAACGGCTATTTTCCGTCTAAAAGAGCACACAAAGCGTTTGTTAAATTCTGCAAAAATTTATCAAATGAAAGTGCCGTTTGATCAGGCAACTTTAGAGCAAGCACAAATTGATGTGGTGCGTGAAAATAAACTGGCATCTTGCTATTTACGTCCAATCATCTTTATTGGTTCTGAAAAACTCGGTATTGCGGCAACAGACAACACTATTCATGCCGTGGTTGCAGCGTGGAGCTGGGGTGCTTACCTGGGTGAAGAGGCAATGGCGAAGGGTATTCGCGTAAAAACCTCATCATTTACCCACCATCATCCAAACGTGACCATGTGTAAAGCCAAAGCGTCTGGTAACTATACGCTGTCGATTCTGGCACACCAAGAAGTGGCGCATTCAGGTTATGACGAAGCGATGCTGCTGGATCCACAAGGTTATGTGTGTCAAGGTTCGGGCGAAAACGTATTCCTGGTTAAAGATGGCGTAATTCATACACCGGATATCGCTGGTGGTGCGCTGGATGGGATTACCCGTCAATCGATTATTACCATTGCTAAAGACTTGGGTTATGACGTGGTTGAGCGCCGTATTACACGTGACGAATTCTATATTGCCGATGAAGCCTTCTTTACGGGTACGGCTGCAGAAGTGACCCCGATTCGTGAATACGATGATCGTCAGATTGGTGAAGGTGTCCGTGGTCCAATCACTACGCAAATCCAGAAAGCCTACTTTGATGCAGTGCAGGGCAAAGACCCGAAATATGCACACTGGTTAACTTATGTAAAATAAGTGCAAACTGTAAAAAAGGACTCAGCTGAGTCCTTTTTTATTGGCTGGGAAAATGTTCTTAATCATCCATACCAAAAATATCGCGGCTATAGACTTTCTCCAGCACATCCGCCAGTTCATCGGACTGGCGATTGGCAACAATCACATCGCTATATTGTTTAAATTCATCCAGATCCTGCATGACCCTGGAGTGAAAGAATTCATCTTCCTGCAAGGTCGGCTCGTAAATCACCACTTCCACGCCGCGGCCTTTAATGCGTTTCATCACGCCCTGAATGGCCGATGCCCTGAAGTTGTCTGAACCACTTTTCATGACCAGACGGTAAATACCGACCACTTTCGGGTTACGTTGCAGGACGGACTGGGCTATGAAATCTTTACGGGTGGCATTGGCATCGACAATGGCCTGAATTAAATTGCTCGGTACATTGTGATAGTTGGCCAACAGCTGCTTGGTGTCCTTGGGTAAGCAGTAGCCGCCATAGCCAAAGGACGGATTGTTATAATATTTGCCAATCCGCTGATCCAGACAGACGCCGTCAATAATCTGTCGGGTATCCAGCTGAAACAGCTGCGCATAGGTGTCCAGCTCATTGAAATAGGCCACGCGCATAGCCAGATAGGTGTTGGCAAACAGTTTGATCGCTTCGGCTTCGGTGGAACCGGTAAAGAGCACCGGGCAGTCTTTTTTGATGGCACCTTCGAGTAGCATGTCGGCAAACAGTCGGGCACGCTCCGACTGCTCTCCGACAATAATCCGTGAGGGATACAGGTTGTCGTGCAGGGCTTTGCCTTCGCGTAAAAACTCCGGTGAAAAAATAATATTCCCACTACGATATTTCTGTTTGATTTTTTCAGTAAATCCGACCGGAACGGTGGATTTGATGATCATGGTGGTGCAGGGATTAATCGACAGTACATCCTTTATCACACTTTCAACACTGTCGGTATTAAAATAATTGGTCTGCGGGTCGTAATCGGTAGGCGTGGCGATAATCACATAATCAGCATCCTGATAGGCATCGGCCTGATGCAGGGTGGCTTTAAAATTCAGGTCTTTATTTTTCAGGAAGTCGCTAATTTCAGGGTCTTGCAGGGGAGAAATGCCATAATTCAGCAGTTCGACTTTTTCAGGAATGATATCGAGCGCCACCACTTCATGCTGCTGCGCAAAAATCATGGCATTGGAAAGGCCAACATAGCCGGTACCGACAATACTAATTTTCATAATCTATTGTTGTTCTGCGATGAGTTCTAATCTGCATCTTGAATGTGCAAGTTCGATGACGCTTTTCTGACAGTTATTTTGCAGTGGCTTTTCTTTGCAGCCATTCTGCTAATTTGTAACTCTGTGATATGATGGCGCCATTGCTCAGGTGGATCATGCGGCATGGCTTTACATGAAACAGAGATGAACTCTCAATCTTCTTTAATGCAGGAACAGAATGTTGTTCTGTGCATGAAATGGGGAACCAAATACGGTTCGGAATACGTTAACCGTTTGTACAATATGGTCAAACGCCATACCACAGTCGACTTTAAAATGGTCTGCCTGACTGACCGTACTGAAGGCATTAATCCGGAAGTAGAATGTTTTCCGATCCCGCCGCTGGCTTTGCCAGAAGGGGCGCCTGAGCGTGGCTGGAACAAGCTGTCGACGTTTGAGCCAGATTTATATGGCTTGACAGGCAATGCGCTATTCCTGGATTTAGATGTGGTCATTGTCGACAATATCGACGCATTTTTTACCCATCCGGGTGATTTTCTGATTATTCATGACTGGAAACGTCCATGGCGAATTACCGGCAACAGTTCGGTCTATCGTTTTAAATTGGGGGCTTTCCCGGGATTATTGCCATATTTCCGTGAGCATTTTGATGAGATCCGTCAGAAGTTCCGTAATGAGCAGGCGTATTTGTCCTGGTATGTCGATCAGGAGAAAAAATTAAGCTACTGGCCAGAGAGCTGGTGTAAAAGTTATAAATATCATTGTCTGCAAAAGATTCCGATGGCCTATTTTAAGCCGCCAGTGAAACCGGAAGGTGCCAAAATTATTATTTTCCATGGGGAAATTAATCCACCTGATGCGATCAATGGTGGTGGTGGTAAATGGTATCGTTATGTGCTGCCTTCGCAGTGGATTAAAGAGGCTTGGCAGTAGTCAATTTCGGGTTGTAGATAAATGCCTGTAAGAAAGAAAAGTAAATTTGAACAATGGTTTTCATTCAGTCGCCATCAGCGCCGTTTTGGTGCAGATAAGGTATATGCACAATTCAATGATGTAGATCTGGATAAACTAAAGACGACAAGAATTGAAGGCACTGAGTTAACGTATACACATGGCTCAGCAAAAGATTTAAATGAGCATATCGAGCAATTGAAACAGGAATTTGTCGGACAGCCTCAACTGAATCACTATCATGCCAGTTTGATTGTGCTGATTCGCCGTGAAGTCGATAGCCAAAATAATTATGCAAAATTTAAGGCTTTATGGCTGGCTGAACGAGATTTCCTATTGCGCTCCTTGAATATTCGCTGGTTGATTTCTGCCTGCGATACTTTTATTGATTTTGATGAAGATGCCTGTTTAAAGGCAACGTTAATGAATGCTGTGGTTTTAATTAACACACTCAAGTTGCAAGAAACAGAGCGCTTTTTGTGTGATCAATCCATAACGGAGAATCCAAAACATCAGCAGCATTTGCAGCATCAGCGTTATGCCTTGTTTGATGGGACTTCCGCATTTGCAGTAGGTACCGATGATACCTTGCGAAATATGCGTTGGCGTTTGGAAAAGGTCTGTGAAATTCATCCACTTGGGCAAATTGTGATTGAGATTTTTGACCGTTTACAATGTGATGAAAATAACAATGTGTATTCACGTTTTAAGCAACGACATACGCGTGAAAAAACACGCTGGTGGTAACAGATGCAAGTACTGATTATCAATTTGGTGCGTTCAACTGAACGCTTGGCCTTTCAGCAGAAACAATTTGCTCGGCTCGGACTTTCTTTTCAGCGTTTAGATGCAGTATCGGTTGATGAGATTAGTGAAGAGGTCTATCAACGATTAGGTTTTGGTTGGCAACGACCACTCCGTAAAGTTGAAGTGGCCTGTTTTTTGAGTCATCAGAAAGCATGGGAAATCGTAGTTCAAACCAATGCGCCAGCGCTGATTTTAGAAGATGATGCAGTCTTAGCTAGTCATGTACCTCAGCTACTTGAAGACATTGAACATCATAATTTTAAAGATATTGATCTGATTAATTTTGAAGTCAGAAGCCGGAAGAAAATTATTTCTAAAACGCCAGTCTATTCTTTTGCAAATAGTCAGACCAACCTGTTCGAGTTGTATCAGGATCGGACAGGTGCAGCAGGCTATATTTTGTATCCCTCCGGTGCTCAAAAATTATTAGATAAGCTTGAAACATCTGCACCCGCCATCGCAGATGGATTTATTTTTAGTCATTATGGTTTAAATAGTTTACAAGCTGAGCCAGCTGCAGTGATTCAAGAAGATCAGCTAGCGGCTTATGGTTTAGTGCCTGAGGAACAGTTTGAGTCGGTGATTGGGCGTTCTGAACATCATAAACCTGTGTATGCATCTGCTGCGGAAAAAAGAAAATTTAAGACTAGACGTCTTGCAGGGCAGTGGGCGATGGCTTGTCGTTATGTGCAAGTGATGTTTAAAGCGCAAAAGCGTTTTATTGCTTTAGATAAAAACAAATTCAAACAGGTTTAATTGCCAATGAAAAAGAAAGTAATTCTTGCAATTTTTACTCTGCAAGGGAATGGAGCTGAGCGCTTTGCATTAACCCTTGCCAAAGGCATTAATGATGCGGGGTATGAAGCTCATATTATTTATTTTAAAGATATTATTGATTTGCCGATTCCTGAAGGTGTAAAAACACACTTTTTTAATTACCAAAAATTCCGTGCTATTCCTAAATTTATGCGGGCAAATATTGCAGCTAAAGCATTTGATAAATTTATTCTAAACGAGATTGGTACTCCTGATCTGGTTCTCTCAAATTTATTCCCTGTAGATTTTGTTTTGTGCAAAAGTAAGCTGCCAAATGTACATCTAGTTATTCATAATACAACTAGTCAGGAATATGCTGGTCGTTTAGATAATAAAATGATGAAACAGCTCAAAAAGGTTTATTTAGCCAAGCCTTGTGTTGGGGTGAGTCAAGGTGTGACGGATGATTTTAAAGCGCTGTTTCAGACAGAAAACATTACCACCATTTATAATCCAATTGATGTAGCCCAGGTGCTTGCAACAGCAGATGAATATCATCCTGAGCTGCAAGGTGATTATATTGTGAACGTGGGCAAGTTTAAGCCACAAAAGCGTCAGGATATTTTGATTCGTGCTTATGCACAGGCAAATGTAAAAGAAAAATTAGTGCTTGTGGGGACAGGGGAGCTTTTGCCGAACTGTCAGCAATTAGTCAAAGAACTGCACATTGAAGATCGTGTGATATTTACCGGCTTTAAAAAGAACCCTTATCCTTATATGAAGCATGCCAAATTGATGGTGCTTTCATCCGATTTTGAAGGATTGGGGCTTGTTATTTTGGAAGCGTTGGCTTTGGGGACACCTGTGATCAGCACAGATTGTCCATCAGGGCCGAGTGAAATTTTAGCTGCAGAGGATTTAGTTGCAGTCGGTGATGTTGCTGCCTTAGCAGATAAAATGGTGACCACTTTACAACAAACAGAACAACGTCAAATCCAGCTTGATCAACGTTTTTTACCCGATACTGCCGTGCGTCAATATTTAGATTTGATTGTTTAAGCTCAATTATCGCTGATACGGTCGTCCTAAGCGTTTTTTAATGGAGCGTACCAGACGACTCATGAATTTGGATAGGTAAAAACCATACAGGCCGAAAGCTAAACAGTGATATAACATCCGGTTGTGTTCATTTTGAATCAAATCACTAGCTTGGGGTAATTGTTGGATAGCACCTGCAAATTTGCTCCAATTGTGTTTTGCGCACTGTTTATTTTTAAATTTAGTGCTTTGATATATATAAATATAAAAGAAATGCATTAATGGAATGATGAAAATTACCTGTGCTTTGGTCTTTTCAATCAAGGTTGGGATGAGTTGCTCAAGGCATTGCAGTGATCGATCAATATTGGACGCATTTTTGCAATTGGTGGCACTGCTGGCACGTATACGGTAGCCATATAAAGCGGCTTGGATTGTATAGAAAGAGCGGGCTTGCATGATGACATCTGGAATCGTGGCTGCATCTTCATAATGACTGAGTTTAGGAAATTCGATGCCTTGAAAAAGTGAGGCTTTATAGAGGTGAATGCCTGAAAACCAACGGTTTACATTAAAAATATCAATCAGTGTCTGCTGATGCTGCTGCGTTTGATCAAGGACCTGCTGAGGAATAAATGGATGTGAGATTGGCGTGAGATCTTCAGAGAGACTTTGATAGCCAAAACTGATGACATCGGCATCACTTGCAATCGCTCGCTGAATTTCTTGTGCATAAGCCGGCAACAGCACATCATCTGAATCCAAAAACGTGAGATACTTGCCTTGCGCATGTCTAATACCTAAATTTCTAGCAGCAGCCACCCCAGCATTTTGCTGCTGGAGAATTTTAATATTTTTGATGTGTGTTTGTGGCTGTTGCTTCAGGTATGTGCTGAGGACATCGATCGAATGATCCGTTGAACCATCATCAACACAAATCACTTCAATGTCATCGGTTAATTGAGCAATGACACTTTGAATACAATCAAGGATATACTGCTCAACATTATAAATAGGAATGATGATGGTTAAGTTAAACATGTGAACAGTGATCATCCTGAATCAGACTTAAGAATTTCCCGACCATATTTTCATTACTAAGCAATGTTTTATCAAAATTTAAAGCGGGGTATTGGGCGAGATTCTGATCTATTTTTTCAGCTAATGCATCTATATTTTGTGGCTGAACGAGATTATCTTTTAAATTTGCAATACTTAATTGATGATCAATTGCATCACTGACGTAATAAGCCACTACGGGTACATCCAAATACAGTGCTTCTGAAATAACAAGACCGTAGCCTTCACTTTGTGAACTGGAAATCAGCAAGCGGCTTTGTTGGATATATGCATATGGGTGATTGACCCAACCCAAAAACTCAACACGATCTTCAATCTCTAGTTGTTTGCATAACGCCTGTAAATCTGTTTTTAACTCTCCATCGCCAATAATCAGCATATTTTTTGCTGTCTTAGATTGGGCAAATGCCCGGATGGCATGATCTGGCTGTTTTTCATGACTTAAACGTCCGACAAATACACAGTCCCAATGTTTTTGAGGGGCGGCTAATTTATGTTGATCAATCTGTGTGATATCAATGCCATTATAAATCGTTGTCAATTGTGCATTAGGTAACAGTCGTTGATAGTCTTTTTCCAAGTCTTGATTGACGGTGATGATCTTTTTGCCATCAAATAGCCGAATAAAATATTTTTTCTCCAAATAGTAGCGTCGATATTCTTTATACCATCGAAACAAATTTGCGGTGGGTTGTCTGTAAGGTTTAAAAATTTCACCATGTATCCATAGCCAAACATTGCCGTGAATGACATGGGAAAGACAAAATGCAAATGCATGAGAAAGAAGAATAAGATCAGGTTTTTGCGCAGCAATGATTATTTTTATTTTTTCGACATCAGCATCCGGTAAGGTGCGCTTTCTTAATAATTTGCCTGTATAAAGGGATGCGTCAAAGTCTGGGCAAATCAGGGTCAAGGCATCAGGAATATCCATCTTTATATCGTTTGGATTTAATGGAACAATTGTGACTTGATGACCTTGTTTGGTTAAATGAATAGCTGTATCAAGAAGAATCTTTTCTGCACCACCACCTTTTAAGTGGTCAACGATACACAGAATTCGATAGGGGCGAGATGCATTTTTCATCATAATCGACCAAAGCAGAAGATGGGTGTTTTATGTTATTTGTAAAGATTAGAGGGTGTGCCTTCTAAATTGCGAAAGCGCTTATAACTCCATAAATACTGCTCAGGAGCGACATGAATCATGCGTTCCATTTCTTTATTCAGCGTATCGACTGAAAGTTGTAAGTCTTTGGCATTAATTTCTGCCGATAAAGTCTGCACATGCAGCTCAAAGCCACTTAAATCTTCACGGCGTAAACAGCTTAAACCAATCACTGAACACTGGGTCTTGGCTGCCAGTTTAGAGAGCAAGGTAGAGGAAAGTGCATTCTGACCAAAGAAAGGTGAATAAATGCCACCCGACTCTTTAGGCACATGATCTGGTAAAATTGCGGCAAATCCACCTTGTTTTAAATGCTTAAATAAGGCACGTACGCCTGTTTCATCGGTGGGTACCAGTGTGGCATTAAGACGCTGCCGTGCTTCCAGCATAAACCGGTCTACATCCGGATTTTTGCTCGGTTTATACATAATGACCGGTGCAGTATGTAAATTCACCCAGGCATTCATCAATTCCCAGGTGCCAAAATGCGGCACCACTGCCAAGGTCCCATTCGGGTTTTGCAGGGCGTCTAAAAAAATATCTTCTCCATGCACGACCTTGATCTGTTCAAGGGCAAACTCCGGCGCAGAACCCCAAATCTTGACCGATTCTGCATAGGTCATACATTGGCTTTTCAGGCTGCGCCGCGTGAGTTGCTCCCGTTCTGATTCAGATAACTCCGGATAAGCAGACTTTAAATTAATTTCGGTCACACGTCGGGCAGAAGAATTGCTCACATACAGCAACCAGCCCACAGATCGGGCGGTGACCTGAATCAAGCGCAGGGGAAGTCTGGAGAAATTTTTAAGAAGGGAATACATGAATCAAGCAAGGGTCCGCGCAATTATGGTCGATCTGCATTGCCTTTTAAGACCATATAAATCAGGCCGACAAAAATCAGCAAGGCGCCGATAATACTACTCAGGCTGAAATACACAATACGGTCATTGGTATCAAGCGCAAACAGGTTATTCGCCAAGATATAACGCATGAACAGCCATTGTACAATCGAAAAGACAATAAGCATGATGCCACGGTTACGTACTGCAGGACGCATTGCCATCGCTGAATCACCTAAGAATGAAAACTGCAGTTATTATGCCATTGCTCGGCAGTGATCTCAATGTAATAAAAAAGCCCTGCAATGGCAGGGCTTCTTTAGAATGACAAGCTATTATTCTTGAGATTCCGCTTTTGGTTTTTCTCGTAAGCGAATACCCAAATCGCGCAGTTGAGTCGCTTCAACTGGTGCTGGTGCTTGAGTCAATGGACATTCAGCAGTCTTGGTTTTCGGGAATGCAATCACATCACGAATAGACGCACCGCCGGTCATCAGCATCACTAAACGGTCCAGACCGAATGCTAGACCACCGTGTGGAGGTGCACCGTAACGTAAAGCATTTAGTAAGAAGCTGAATTTCTCTTCGGCTTCTTCTTCACCAATACCTAAAGCTTCAAAGATGGCTTTTTGCATTTCAAGGTTGTGAATACGCAGTGAACCACCACCGATTTCAGTGCCGTTCAATACCATATCGTAAGCGACAGACAGCGCAGCACCCGGGTTGTTCTTCACGTCTTCAACGCTTGATTTTGGCAGCGTGAATGGGTGATGCACAGAAGTCCATTTGCCATCATCAGTTTCTTCGAACATTGGGAAGTCAACTACCCAAAGCGGAGCCCATTCGCACGTTGAAAGATTCATGTCGTGACCGATCTTGACACGAAGCGCGCCCATCGCATCGTTTACAACTTTGGCTTTATCTGCACCGAAGAAGACGATGTCACCATTTTCAGCACCAACGCGTTTTAAGAGATCCAGCACGATTGGCTCGATGAATTTCACGATTGGCGATTGCAGGCCTTCGATACCTTTTTCAAGTTCGTTGACTTTGATGTAAGCCAGACCTTTGGCACCGTAGATACCCACGAATTTGGTGTATTCATCAATTGCACTACGTGGCAGTGAACCTGCACCCGGAACGCGAAGTGCCACAATACGGCCTTTCGGATCTTTGGCAGGGCCAGCGAATACCTTGAACTCAACGTCTTGCATTAAATCTGCAACATCAATCAGTTTCAACGGAATACGCAGGTCCGGTTTGTCGGATGCATAGTCACGCATCGCATCGGCATAGGTCATACGCGGGAATTTGTCGAATTCAACGTTTAGAAGCTCTTTGAACATCTTCACGGTCAAACGTTCCATCAGATCCATGATGTCATCATCGCTCATGAACGATGTTTCAACGTCGATCTGGGTAAATTCTGGCTGACGGTCCGCACGTAAGTCTTCGTCACGGAAACATTTGGCGATTTGGTAATAACGGTCAATACCACCTACCATCAATAACTGTTTGAACAGCTGTGGTGATTGTGGCAGTGCGTAGAAGCTACCGTTAGACACACGACTTGGAACCAGGTAGTCACGTGCACCTTCAGGCGTTGCACGAGTCAAAATTGGAGTTTCAACGTCTAGGAAACCGTTGTCTTCGAAGTAGTTACGAATCAAGTTGGTCAGTTTAGAACGGAAACGTAAGCGCTCTAACATTTCTGGACGACGGATGTCCAGGAAGCGGTATTTCAGACGGATTTCTTCAGAAATATTGGTGTTTTCATCATTCAGTGGGAATGGCGGCGTTTCAGATTGAGCCAGCACTTCAATTTCTTTGCCCAATACTTCAATCTGGCCACTGACCATATTGGCATTTTCAGTACCCGCATAACGGCGGCGTACACGGCCTGTAATTTTTAATACGAATTCAGAACGAGCTTTATCTGCTGTGGCAAATGCTTCTGGGGTATCCGGGTCGATAACCACTTGTACCAGACCGTCACGGTCACGCATATCCAGGAAGATCACCCCACCGTGGTCACGGCGACGATGTACCCAACCACACAAGGTTACGGTTTGGTCGATTTGAGCTTCGGTTAAAGAACCGCAGTAATGAGTTCGCATCATAGCGTAAAAAATCCAACTATATGGGTTAATGACAGCGCATACGTAAACAGCGTACCGCTTGAAGTAAATGTTGGATTATGCCTCTTTGCAGGTTTTGTCACAAGAACTAGCGTGAAAAACCCGGCAATTTCCTGTTATTTCGAGTTAACCGAACTCATGATTGCGGTCCAGAATCTGGAATAAAATACAGCCCGTGGTTAAAATGATTAAGGCACCCTGACTAAACTCATTAAAAGCCCGGCCCAGAAAATAATAACGATGGCTATACCAGAGTTCATCACTGAAATAGCGGGCATAATCCCAGACCGAATAAGCACCTAGCAAAATAGCCAGGCCAATCAGGATGGCTGCCGCTTGTTTGACCCGTCGGCTCACTGGCCAATGCTGACGATAGCGCTGATAATAACGCCAGCACATCCACAGCAAAAACGGCAGGGCCAGAAGCGAACTGCCAATCTGCAAGATAAAATGTAGTGGATAGGTCTGGGAGAACCAGGACACCGGCTGGTTTAAAAAATCATGAAAGGCGAAAGTGCGAAAGTCGACGTGAGTTAAACCATCCCAAATTAAATGGGTAGCATTGCCCAGCAATAGTCCCAGCACCATCGCAAGTAAAAAACCAAGGGCCGACTTGAACGAGTCCAGATTGAGCTCATGTTGTATGCCTAGCGCCCGATACAGCACCGGACGATAAATCAGATACCATGCCGCACAAAAAGCCAGACCCAGCCATAAATTTGGATGAACAATTGAACTCCATAAATGATTCAAGCCGCCCTGATCGGTGGTAAATAAACGGCTTAGATCGGGCAGCATACAGCCAATGGCAAGGGCTGCAACGGGAAGACGATGGCCTGTCAGCTGGGCAATGGGTGGTGCTAAAACCGCATGAGATAAGGTAAAGGGCATACAGGCGTAGACAATAAAAACAGAAAAATCCGCGAGGCCCTATAGCTTAACCAAGCAAAGATGAATTTTATGTTTTTTATTGCAAAACAGTTGAAATGTTATATTATAACATTATTCAAATTTGTTACTCTGAGCCTGAGTCATGTCCTTCCATAAGAATTTAATAACACTGTCTATTTTTGCTGTTGTGGCCCCTGCGGTTTTTGCAGATGAGGCGAATCTATTCAATGCACAGCAACTTGAAACCATCCAGCTAAAAGCCCATCCTCTGGTTCAGACTGCAGCGGACTTTGCGGTAGCAGATCAGGTGGTGGAACAGAAAGTATTGGCTGAACGCCCAACAACCATTGGTGATGCACTGGCTGATGAACTAGGTGTATATTCAAATCAGTACGGCACAGGTTCAAGCCGTCCTGTGATTCGTGGTCAAGATGGTCCGCGTGTCAAAGTCTTACAACACGCATCTGAAACTGCCGATGTATCGACTTTATCTCCAGACCATACGGTTACGGTAGATCCAATTCTAGCAAAACAGGTTGAAGTGATTCGTGGTCCATCGACTTTACTTTATGGTGCCGGTACTGTCGGTGGTTTGGTCAATGTAACCGATCAGAAAATTCCAACCCAAATGCCAGCAGATGGCTTAGAGGGCACCGTCGGCGTGCGCTATAACTCGGGTAGCGATGAGAAGCTGGCCAGTGCGGGGGTAACAGCAGCAATTGGTGACAACTTTGCCTTACGTGTAGAAGGCTCCAAACGTAAAGCAAATAACTATATTACGCCGGATTACTGGGTAGAACATCATAATGATGAAGCTGGCCATGAAGATCATGATCATGGACATGATGCTGAAGAAGAACATGAAACACATTTTGATAAAGCCCGTCGTGTAGACAATACCTTTGCAGAAGGGCAAACCGTGAATATTGGCGGCTCATGGATTCATGACCGTGGTTTTGTCGGGGTGTCTTATAGCAACCGTCAGGACAAATACGGTTTACCAGGGCATAGTCATGAATATCATGACTGCCATCCTCATGGTAATGAAATTCATTGCGGCGGACATGGCGTTTTAGCTCCAGATGAGGGTGGGGGCGAACATGCTCATGGTGGTCCATGGGTCGATCTGGAATCACACCGTTATGATGTCCGTGCTGAGCTGGACCAGCCATTTTCCGGCTTTGACAAGTTACGTGCCCATGCCAGCTATACCGATTATGAACATGACGAGCTGGAAGAAAGTGAAGTTATCAGTAACTTTAAAAATAAAGGTTATGATGCCCGTTTAGAGTTGGTTCATAAACCAGTCGCCGGTTGGGAAGGGGTCTTTGGTACCCAATATAGTCAACAAAATATTGATTTATCCGGTGAGATGGTTCCACATGATGATCATTTTCATGAATCAGTCTTAATGCCAGATACTAAAACGGAAAAATATAGCCTGTTTGGTTTAGAACATAAGCAGTTTGGTGATGTGCATGTGGAATTGGGTGCACGTGTAGAACATCAAAAAATTGATGTAGATTCAACTCAAAAAGACTATTCAGATACCGGTGTGTCAGGTTCAGCAGCAGCCAATTGGGAATTTGCTCCAAACTATAAGCTTTCTGCGGTTGGCTCGCATCAGCAACGTTTACCACTGGCACAAGAGTTATATGCGGACGGTATTCACTTTGCCACCAATACCTATGAGCGTGGAAATGAGGATCTGGATGTTGAAAAGTCAAATAACCTTGAGTTAGGTCTGCATTATGAAGGTGAGAAACTCGACTATCATGTGCATGTTTATCACAACTGGTTTGATAACTATATTTATGGCTCAACAACCGACAGCGAAGGAACATTCCGTCTAGTTGATTATAAACAAGACAAAGCCCGTTTCTACGGTACAGAAGCGCAGTTAGGCTATGCCATTAACGATGCTTATAAAGTCAGCCTGTTTGGTGACTATGTGCGTGGCAAAATTGATGGTGAAAACGCACCGCGTGTACCAGCAGGCCGTTTAGGTACCAAAGTAGAAGCCGATTTTGCTGACGGCTGGTCAGGTCTGGCAGAGTACTATCATGTCTTTAAACAGGACCAGATTGCCAGCTATGAACAGGAAACCCAAGGCTATAACATGGTCAATGTCGGTCTGGCGTATGCAGGTGCCATGGCGAATAACCAGGACTACCGCGTGTTCTTTAAAGCCAATAACCTGCTGGATGATCAGGTTTATTCACATACCTCATTCCTGTCCAACATTCCGCAAGTGGGCCGTAATTTTACCGTTGGTTTAGAATATAACTTCTAAGCAAAACTTAAATTTATTGCCAAAATCAAGAGGATGTCACGGAAATCCTCTTGAAAAAAGCCTGAAGAAAACCTAGCCTGAGTTGATTGGGTTAGGTTTTTTCTTATGCGTATCTTTCAACGAATTCACAATAAACTGAACTGGTCACCACGGCGTTATCTGGGCGTGATGATGGGCCTGCTGGCGTTAAGCTATTTATCCTCGGCACTGTATCATACCTATAAGCCCTTACCGGATGGTTTGAATTATGCGGGACCGCTACGTCATGCCGAAGTCAAATTTCTGGCCGATCAGACCTATCTGGATGCACAGGGCCAGCAGCATTATGATCATCAGATTTTTAATGAAATGCTGCGCCTGATTGATGAAGCACAAAGTTTAATTGTGCTGGATATGTTCCTGTTTAATCCGCAAACCGGGGCATCACAGGCCCAGCATCAACCGCTCAGCCAGCAATTGACTGATGCACTGATTCAAAAACGCCGTACCCAGCCGGATATTGAAATCAAGCTGATTACCGATCCGATTAACTCGGTTTATGGCGGCCTTGCGCCAGAGCATTATCGGCAACTGCGCCAGGCCGGAATTGATGTGATCGAAACCAATTTAACTCCGCTACGCGCTTCCAATCCGATGTGGTCCGGATTCTGGTACATCTGCTGTCAGGGCATCCGCAATAATCCGGAGGCTGGCTGGCTGGCCAATCCGTTTGGCGAGGGCAAAATCACCCTGCGCAGTTATTCCGAGCTGCTGAATTTTAAGGCCAACCACCGTAAAACCATTGTGGTTGATACCCCGGACGGCTGGGAAGCTCTGGTGACCTCAATGAATCCGCATGATGCCAGTTCCCATCACTCCAATGTGGCGCTGGTGGTCAAAGGCAATACCGCGGTAGATATTCTAAAAACCGAGCAGTCGGTGGCGCTCATGTCCGGCAGCAATATTCCCGGGGTGATTGTCGGTGAGTTTCAGGCCGCTGCTACTGAACCGCAGGTGCAGGTGCTGACTGAAAAAGCCATTTATGATGCGACTTTAAACCTGATTAATAGCGCCAAAGCCAATGAACAGGTCGATCTGGTGATGTTCTATCTGTCCGAGCGCCAGATTATCAAAAGCCTGCTTGCAGCCCATGAGCGTGGGGTGAAATTGCGGGTGCTGCTCGATGCCAATAAAGATGCGTTTGGTCTGGAAAAGAATGGCGTACCGAACCGGCCAGTGGCAGCAGAATTACATCAGGCCGGCATTCCACTGCGCTGGTGTAATACCCAAGGCGAGCAATGTCATAGCAAAATGCTGATCAAGCGCAATGCCCAGCAACAGGAGATGATTTTAGGTTCAGCCAATTTTACCGCGCGAAATTTAAAAAATTATAATCTGGAAACCAATTTACGCGTGTTAGGCCCGGCTCAAGCTCAGGTGTTTCAAAATGCTCAGCAGTATTTTGATACCGCCTGGTCAAACTTAAATGGCCGTCAGATGAGCGTGGATTATGCCCAGTATGCCGATGAATCGACGCTGAAATATGGACTGTATCGTTTGATGGAATGGAGTGGCTGGTCGACGTTCTAACCTCCCTCATTCCAAGCTTCTGTTTGGGAGCCGTGGCTTCTGCTTATAAGAGAGCTGGAAGAATGAGTTTTCTTCCACCTTTTAAGAGAGGGGTAGAGAGAAGCGATTTTCCCCTTCTTTGCAAGAGAGTTAGGAACAATAGCTTTTTCTCCTCCTCGTAAGAGAAGGTTAGGGAGACACGCTTTTCCTTAACCTTCTAGGAGAGAGTCGGGGAGAGGTCAGTATTAAGGTTTGACGCTTAGTTTTGCCCCGGATTCGGTGGTACCAGTTCATCCAGATCTTTATCGGACAGCTCATCCAGCTCGCTCAGATCGGTTTTAATTTTCCACTGGCTTTCATCCTCAACCGGATTTGGCAAACGCGCTTCCAGCCAGTCGCAGACCACATCGGGCGGGAAATCGGCATGATTACACTGGATTACCCAAGACAGGAAATCTTTGGCCTCACCATTCATATAAGGTGGTGGCGATACCGGTAAAAACTGCGTTGGCAAACGTTCATTCTTGGAAATATAGTTCAGCACATGACCCAGTTCCTGTACGGTTTGCCAGGCCAGTGGGTGTGCTACATTAATCTGAAATTTAAACCACCATGCCTGAGCACCATCTGTGCCATAGGCATCGATCAAGTTTTTTTGAACACTGGGTACTTTGCAGAAATATTCATAAAGACGATCAAAACTTAAATCAGACACAAGCATGAACCTAGTATGAAAAAAAGCGAGTGTAGCATAAAAGTAGGTCATTATTTTCACTGAGAAATACGGCCGATCTACCGCCATTCATCTAAAAAACTTGTATAAAGCATGTGTGTTCATTTTTTATCAAATGGAGCGTAAACCTCTGTCTTTCAGGTCAGAGATATAAGCGACACGACATGAAATGTCGTTTAATTGCTAAAAACCAATATTTTAAGCCTGATATGAGCTAATATAAACCCATGAAAACACTTAAATTACGCATAAAAGACAAACATTGTAAGGTGCTAGACCAATTGGCATCTGAAGTTAATTTTGTCTGGAACTATGTCAATGATTTGTGTTTCAAACACCTACAGCGCAAACAACAATTCTTTTCAGCATACGATATTGCTAAATATACGAAAGGCGCATCAAAGGAATGTAATCTTCATAGCCAAACCATTCAGGCTGTAACAGAAGAATTGGTCACTCGCAGAAAACAGTTCAAAAAATCAAAATTGACATGGCGTGTCAGTAATAAGAAATCAGCAAGAAGATCACTAGGTTGGATACCCTTTAAAAAGGTCGCTATTAAATATGCCGATGGATACGTTCAGTATGGCAAGCATCAATTCAAGCTATGGGATAGTTACGGACTATCGAAATACAGCATTAAAACAGGCTCATTTGTAGAGGATAGTCGAGGACGTTGGTATGTCTGCTTAGTGGTTGATTCACCCAAACAAGACAAACCTACCGCCACAAAAGCCGTGGGTATTGATCTCGGCTTAAAAGATATTGCTACCTGTTCCGATGGCACAGTCATCAGTAATCCCAAGTTCTATCGAAAATACGAGCAAAAGCTCGGTATTGCTCAGAGAGCGAGAAATAAAAAGCGTGTCCGTGCATTACACGCCAAGATTGCAAACTGTCGTAAAGACCATTTGCACAAGGCTAGCACCCAGCTGGTGAAAGACAATGCACTGATTGTCGTTGGTGATCTAAGTGCGAACAAACTTGTAAAAACTAAAATGGCGAAATCTGTTTTAGATACAGGATTTTCAACACTCAAAACCATGCTCAAGTATAAATGCGAGAACGCAGGGGTCATGTTTGAGGAAGTCAATGAGAGATTCACAACCCAAACCTGTTCGAGCTGCGGTGCAATCACCGCAAGCAGTCCGAAAGGTAGAGCAGATTTGCGAATAAGAGTATGGGAATGTGAATGCGGAAGTGTAAATCAACGCGATTTAAACTCCGCCAAGAACATACTTGCGCTTGGGCATAAGCGTCTAGCAGTAGGAATCACCCTCCTTTCAGGTGGGTGAGGATGTCAAAGTAAAATCAATGGGCTGATGTTTGGGAGTCGGGTAATGAAAAGAATGCAAGCAGGTGTATGGTTGGGCATTGGGTTGTCTGCCATCTCGACATTGTCGCTGGCCGATACCAATCGCTGGGCCAGTTATCAGGGCGTGGAGCGAAAATCGCATGCGCAACATTATCCACAGCATCGCCCGTCTTATCCGCAGCACAGGCCGCCACAATATTATCCACCACGTCCACATTGGGGCCATCAACCGGTACGTCCGGGCATTAGTATTCAATATCAGGCGCCCACCACCATTTATCAGAATTCGCAAAGTTATAGCTGGGTCAATGGTGATCCGAATGTGGCCCGGATTGAAAGCAGCACGCAGACCATCATTACCGACTGGCGCCGTTTAGGTTTGCCAGCTCCGCCAAATGGCAGCTACTGGATTTATGAAAATGGCCGTTATATTTTGGTGCCGAACCGTTAGATCATCTGGAGCGCTCAAGCGCTAAGGAAAACTATTTGAACCAAACTGATGATCTGGTGAATCTTCACTTAAAAATCAGCGCGCCGTGGTAGTATCTAGGCGCGCTTTTTTGTGCTTCAGATTTGAATGATGGACGTGATTTTGGTGTTTAGGCCAGTTCATCATCTTCCGGGCGTGGGGTCTTGCCTTGTGGCAACGGTTTTTCGCTGTGTTTATCCCGAATTACCGATGGATAATTCCAGGAAGCAAAACGTACCACCAGAATGGCAAAGGCCAGAATCAGAATCGAACCGGTAATAATCACCAGGTCAATATCCGCTTTATGGTCGTGCTGGATATCGGAAATCAGCAGCCGGGTCAGGGCGGTAATGGCAATATAAATCAGGAAGCGTACTGGCATGTGGTTGGTTTTAAAGTAAATGCCCACCATGGCACCGAGTTCCAGATAAATGAACAGCAGTAAAATATCATCAATCGTGGCATATTGTTTGACGGTCAGAATATCGACCACGGTATGGCCGGCTGACCAGATCACCATACAGCCAATCACGAACAGGGCAATATAGTGAAAACCTTCTACGGCCAGATTACCCAGCCGGTCGAGGAGGGTTTCTATTTTTTCTATAGTATGACTGTAAGATTGTGTGGTAATCCCCCCTAAAAATAATAGGATCTAAAAGTAGAATTTTCTCTTAAGATACGAGCAGGAGATTCTGCATGAAAACATCTAAATTTACTGACAGTCAGATCATGTCCATCTTGAAACAGGCAGAATCTGGCACACCTGTAGCGACCCTTTGCCGTGAACACGGCATGAGTAATGCTACCTTTTATAAATGGCGTGCCAAATATGGTGGTATGGATACATCATTAATGGCTCGACTGAAAGAGCTAGAAGCCGAAAATACCAGACTTAAAAAGATGTATGCGGAAGAGCGATTAAAGGCCGAAATCATCCAGGAAGCGATGGCAAAAAAGTGGTAAAGCCATCTTGCCGGCGTAAGATGGCACAACAGGCAGTTGCCCAGCATGCCATTAGTATTCGTTTGGCTTGTAAAGCATTTGGCATTAGTGAAACCTGCTACCGCTATCAAGCCAAACTCAGCGATGACAATGCACTCATTGCTGAACAGCTCATTGAACTCACTGAGGAAAATTCCGACTGGGGCTTTGGTTTGTGCTTCTCGTATTTACGGCATGTTGAGAGTTGCTGCTGGAATCACAAGCGGGTTTACCGCATTTACTGTGAGTTGGCACTGAATCTGCGTATTAAACCGAGAAGAAGACTAAAACGGCATGCGCCTGAACCATTGAAAGAACCAATCCGAGAAAATCAGGTTTGGTCATTAGATTTTATGCATGATCAGCTTTCCGATGGTCGCAAGTTTCGATTATTGAATGTGATTGATGATTACCGCCGCGAAGGCCTAGCCATTGAAGCAGGGTTCTCATTGCCCACAATCAGGGTTATTCGTACGTTGAATCAATTGCTGGAGTGGAGAGAAAAACCGTTAGTGATCCGATGCGATAATGGTCCCGAATTTATCAGTCACGAATTTGTGCGCTGGGCTACTGAGCATGGTATTCGTATTGAATATATTCAACCGGGTAAGCCACAGCAGAATGCGTATATTGAACGTTATAATCGGACTATACGTTATAGCTGGCTAAGCAAGCATCTATTTGACACACTGGAAGAAGTACAAGATTATGCAACGAGTTGGCTGTGGCATTACAACTATGAAAGACCACACCAAGCAAACAAAGGAAGGCCACCTCTAATGGCTGCTTAACCTCTACTTTTAACTTCGGTTATTTATGGGAGGATTACCTTTCTTATAAGGCATAGATTCAAGAATTTCTTTAATAACTGTTGGGTCCACTACATTCTCGTACATAGTATTAAAAGTATGTTTCTCATCTTCAGTGGTTTGAGCATTAACAATAGCTTTCAACTTTTGCTTATAGTCAGCATGACCTGCTTGATACATGGCAGCGTAACTCGACCAGAGAATATATTGCTTTTGTGGATTATCATTACTTAATTTTTCGTATTGTGCCTGATACAGCTTAGCTGCTTTTTCATAACATTTATTAATTTGATTGGTTGGCTTTTGTAATTTTCTTTGAATCAAACATTGGGTTTCTTGAATGCTTGCTGTGCTATCTAAAGCAAGAATTTTTGTTGCCAAAGCATTGGCTTCATTTAAATAACCTAATTGAAGTAGCACTTTTAATTTTAACTTTTGGACTTGCGTACTTGAATCATTGTCATCTGGAAACTTCTTTAGAAGCTTTTCCAGTTTTGCTTGTGTAGATATAATGTCCGCTTCAGTCTGGAGAGAGTTCATAATTTCATTGAACTCTGCTACAAGTGGTTTTAATACTTCTTGCTGGTTATCAGATTTCTCGCTCTGCACTTGGGCGATTTGGGTTGTACTATTTGGGTTATTACACGCAGCAAATGCGACACTTAATAATAGAATCGTTAATAGCTTATTCATAACTTTTTATACCTTGCGCGCTGCAGAATTTAAGGAAAACTTATATTTTTCATAGGAGGCATTGGATGCACAGAACCCACGGTATCTGAAATTACTGCGGTATATCCGAGTTCAAGTTCTACATCAACAAGCTGCAAATTTGGTTCTGGCAATTTGATAGTGCAACTTCCTAAAGGGGCCTTATTTTTATCTGTTGGCCAATACCCTTTATCATTTTTTAACTTGGCTCTGGTAATCTCTTTCCCCTCTCTTGAAACTATAGCGGTCCCAAAAGGATAAACAGTTCCCTTGTGGCTCAATGGAGCTGCATTAATAACTACACTTAAAAATAGTTCCTTGCCTTGAACTTTGTAGTTTAGAAAATAGCTTACAGCTCCATCCAAGGGTGTTACTCCTTCATCACCTAAAAGAACAGCTTTATGGCTAATGTAGACATCAGTTTTATACTGCTCAATGTAATAGTTTTCATATTTTTCTTCTCTAAAACTATTAGTAGTCTGCTGTTTTTGTGACATTGGAGCAGATGAGGATTTTGCACCCGATGATGCTGCACCACCATTGTCTTGAACAACTAAGTTTTGTTGAGGCAATAATTTGCAACCGCATGAAAGGGAATCATTAACACGAGCAGCGGCTTTGCCGAAGATCTGCATGTTTGGATCACCAGAGATAATTGTTGCGACAACTTTATGTGTTGGGCAGGTAGCTTTATCACCGACACAAGCAACAGCAATACCGTCAATTAGAAACATACTGTTTCCAGAAATTACTTTTCCACCGCCAGTTGTAGGACAGCCTATTGTTATATATGGGGTTGCCAATTCTATTCCTTTTTATTTCCATGATGGCAAAAGCATAGCAAAGTGAGAATAGACAATACTGTTTATTTTTATTGTTCTAAATAGGTGGCGTATGCTATCAATAATAATGAATGTGGATATTTGTGTAAAAGTCCTCTAAGGAGGGTTTTACCTTGTTCCATCTTTAAGTTCAGCCAATATTTGAATCAAAAACTGTTCAGTATAAAATTTTTGGCAATTTTCTAACGAATTCATTAGTCTGTGATACTGCTGCATATATATGGAGTTTATACAAGTATCATCTTTTTCTTTAATCTCTAAAGGTAAAATTTTCTTCATCTCTAAAAAGAATGAGTCTAATATTTCATTCATTTGCTTGAGAGGAATGGCTCTATTACTATTGAAATAAAGATCAAATTCATTAAGGATAGATTTTAGTGTATAAAAACTTCTATTAAACTCAATTGCTGCTCTTTGATTTTTCTCAAGATTTATACTAGTGATTTTTAGTCTAGTATCTAGATCGGAATGGCTTTGTTGCATAAATATGTAAGCATCTGATTTAAATAAATTTAATTTTGGATCAAAAAATAATCAAAACTTCTAAAATCATATAGTTATGAAATCTTTGTGCAACAAAGCCCTGTTGAATTGCAAAATACAGCATTGTGGTACAAGTAGATGCAACTTTAATTATGATTAACTGTTTGAAAATGCAAGATAAAGCAACCGAATGCAACCATTAACAATCACAGCTAGACTGTCAGGATTCTACTTTTTCTACTTTGGGATGCCGTGCTGTCATATGCTCCTCCTGATGATGATGCTGAATGAATGAGACAAATTCATGCAAAAACTGTGCACAACTACAGGAAAAGTGGTGTAAAAACAGCAGGAAAAATGGATGCTATAAAAAACGCCTGACAGTGCAGGCGTTTTGAGAGATAAAAGGCTTAAGCCTGATGAGTGAAATAATCTTCCGAGAATTTCATGATCACATCAGAACCGGCTTTGATACGGGTAATCCGCATTTCCAGCTCTGGCAGAATACGTTGTACAAAGTACAGACTCAGCGCCAGTTTGTTCTGATAGAACTCACCCTGTTTGGCCTGTGCTGCTTGGGCAATACGGGCAAACATATAGGCAAAGCTGAGCAGGCCAACCGCGTGTAAATAATCGACCGCTGCCGCATTCGGGAATTCCGCATTTTCAGACGCCGCATTCAGAATGTATTGCGTTACCGATTCGACTTCTGTGGCTGCATCTAAGGTCGCATCTTTAATGAAGTTCAGATCGGCATCTAACTGGTTGGCAAAGTCACGGATTTCAGCAATATATTCTGCAATATAGGCGCCCTGACATTTAATGGTTTTACGGCCAATTAAATCTTGCGACTGGACGCCATTGGTACCTTCGTAAATTTGCGCAATACGTAAATCACGTACACATTGCTCCATGCCCCATTCACGGATATAGCCATGACCACCGAAGCACATTTGCGCATCCAATGTTGCCTGGAAAGCGGTATCGGTTAAATAGGCTTTGGCAATAGGCGTTAGCAGCGCCACACGGTCATTGGCTTTTTTCACCGCGTCTGCATCAGTCGAGAATTTGGTGATGTCCAGCTGTTGGCCGACATAGACTGCAAAGGCACGTGATGCTTCGTTATTGGCACGCACATTCAAGAGCATACGACGTACATCACCATGTACTAAAATGCTGTCAGCCGGTTTGTTTGGTGATTGTACACCTGAAGCGCTGCGGCCCTGTAAACGGTCAGTCGCATATTGTGCTGCATTCTGGTAAGCAAATTCAGAGGCGCCTAAACCCTGAATACCCATTGACAGACGTTCATAGTTCATCATCACGAACATGGCTGCCAAGCCTTCGTTTTCTTTACCAACCAGATAGCCTTTGGCACCATCAAAGTTCATGACACACGTGGCAGAGGCTTTAATGCCCATTTTGTGTTCGATTGAACCTGGGCCTACAGGGTTACGTTCGCCCAATGAACCATCTTCATTCACCAGGAATTTCGGCACGATAAACAGCGAAATACCGCGTGAACCGGCAGGTGCATCTGGGGTTTTGGCCAGTACCAGGTGAATGATGTTTTCAGCCAGGTCATGATCACCACCGGTAATAAAGATTTTGGTCCCGGTAATGTTATAGCTGCCATCTTCGTTGCGTTCCGCTTTGGTTTTAATAATCCCCAAATCGGTACCGGCATGTGGTTCAGTCAGACACATGGTGCCAGACCATTCACCTGAATAAATTTTTGGTAAATAGGTTTCTTTTTGTTCCTGAGAAGCATAGCTGCTCAGCGCCATGCCCGCACCGACTGACAGCAGTGGATACAGCATAAATGACGGGTTGGTGGCAAAAATCATTTCATCTGACAGAACGGTCAGCATTTTTGGCATGCCTTGACCGCCCCATTCTTCATCGGCACCTAAGCCAATCCAGCCGCCTTCGGCATATTGCTTGAATGCTTCTTTAAAACCGGCCGGTGTAGTTACGCTACCATTGTTATATTGGGCACCTTCTTCATCACCAGTGCGGTTTAAGGGCAGGGTAACGTTCTGGGTAAATTTGGCCATTTCTTCAAGAATGGCTTCTGCGGTTGCAGCATCGAGGTGGGCGAGATTTTCGTTATTTTGCCAGAATTGTTCTGCTTGGAAGACATCATTCAGGATGAATTTCATATCGGCAAGCGGTGCGTTATAAATTGGCATAGTTCATTTCACCTGTTTCTTGTTTATTCATAGTGATCAGGTCAGTCTAAACGATGAGATTTCAATTGATTAGACGACGAAAGGTTAATATAGCGTGATAAATAGAGAAAAAGGACCGCCAACAGCTGGCCGTCCTTTTTACATCCATTACAAGTTACTACACATCACGTGCATTAGAAGGCGAAGTGTTCAGCATCAAGCGCCATCAATGGATCCAGGCCAGTCGCAATCACGTCAACATGCGAGCGTACACGTGGCAGGATCTTCTTGAAGTAGAAGCGTGCAGTGGTCACTTTGGCATTATAGAAGTCGACATCGGTAGTACCCGCAGCCAAGGCTTCTTGTGCAACCAGTGCCATACGTGCCCATAGGTAAGCCAGTGTCACATAGCCAGAGAAGTAGAGGTAATCGACTGCTGCAGCACCGACTTCTTCAGGGTTTTGCATCGCACGCATACCAATTTGCATGGTCAGGTCGCCCCATTCTTTGTTCAGCGCGGCCAGCGGTTCAACAAACTCTTTCATGCCGGCATTGTCTTTGTTGGCTTCTGCGAATTTGTGAATGATCTTGGTGAAATCTTTCAGCATCGCGCCTTGTGTACCCAGAACCTTACGGCCAAGCAGGTCAAGTGCCTGAATTTCAGTGGTACCTTCGTACAGGCAAGAAATACGCGTATCACGTACAATCTGCTCCATACCGTGCTCGGAAATAAAGCCGTGACCACCGAATACCTGTACACCGTGTTTTGCAGCTTCTGAACCGGTTTCAGTCAGGAATGCTTTTGCAATTGGTGTCAGCAATGACAGGATGTTGTCAGAGAATTTACGCTCTTCTTCAGTCGCGCCTTTTTCAACTACATCCGCGTGTTGAGCCAATAAGTAAACCAGCGCACGGCCACCTTCAGCAAATGCTTTTTGGGTCAACAGCATGTTACGTACTGCTGGATGCACAATAATCGGATCGGCTTCTTTTTCTGGCGCTTTTGGACCAGACAGTGAACGCATAGCCAGACGGTCTTTTGCATACGCCAAAGCGCCCTGGAATGAAGATTCAGATGCAGACAGACCTTGTACTGCAGTACCGATACGCGCCGTGTTCATGAAAGTGAACATACAGTTCAGACCACGGTTTTCAGGTCCAATCAAGTAACCTTTAGCGTTGTCAAAGTTAATCACGCAAGTCGCGTTACCGTGAATCCCCATTTTGTGTTCGATCGAGCCACAACGCACAGCATTACGCTCACCGATTGAACCATCAGCATTCAGGTTGAATTTCGGTACGATGAACAGTGAAATACCTTTGGTGCCTTTCGGTGCACCTGGTAAACGTGCCAGAACGATATGGATGATGTTCTCGGCCATGTCGTGCTCACCAGCAGAGATAAAGATTTTCTCGCCAGAAATTGCATAGCTGCCATCCGCATTTGGTTCCGCTTTGGTACGGATAATGCCGAGGTCAGAACCGGCATGAGATTCGGTCAGACACATGGTCCCGGTCCAGACACCTGATACCAGATTTGGCAGATAGGTATCTTTTTGTTCTTGCGAACCGTGGTGCTCAAGGGTACGTACTGCACCATGAGACAGACCCGGATACATACCCCAAGCCCAGTTTGCGGTACCGACCATTTCAGAAATGGTAATGCCCAGAGAGTTTGGTAAACCCTGACCGCCGTACTGTTCTTCGGCAGATAAAGACGGGAAACCCAGTTCGATATATTTTTGATACGCTTCTTTAAAGCCAGTCGGCGTGGTGACTACACCATCGTTCCAGGTACAGCCTTCGCGGTCGCCCACCTGGTTTAAAGGAGATAATTCATTTTCACAGAAGTCAGCAGCAGCTTCTAAATATTGGTCAACCAACTCACGGCTTACGTTTCCAGAGAATGCAGGGAGTTTTGCATAATGTTCTTCAGCATTTAATAATTCATGCAAAACAAATTGCATATCACGTAGTGGCGCTTTGTATTGTGGCATATCGGGTTCCTCAATACTGGTTTAACCAGCGGTTATAATCCTAAATCAGTGAGTTCACGCGCCTTCACAGGCGCATCTTGAATGTTTTAATCGTGCAACATCTTCTAATTGGGTACAAGCATTTCAACGGCTTTTCTTGGTGACTGTAAAGTCAAAGATTTTTAACTTGAAATAGCTAAGTGTATTGAGTGTAAACAGATTTATCGGTATAGGAAGTGGACAAATAGTCAAAAACGTAAACAGATATGTCCAATAAAAAAGGCGCACCATGCGCCTTTTTTATTTGCTGACTTCGCTTAAGCCACTTTGGCCGGAATGGTCACAGCGGTATTCGGTTTAAAACGCAGGCTGCATTGACCATTGACCGATTTATCCCCCAGTTTAATCTGGACAGTCTGACCGGCTATTTTACCGTTACAGGCATTGGCCATAGCCTGTTGACGGGCCTGACGCTGTGCTAGGCGCTGATCATACTGTTTCACCAGTTCGGCACGTTTGGCATCGGTTAAGGCACCTGTCTGAGGACCATGCTGTTTAAACTGGCGTACATCGCCACGCATTGGACGATGTTCACGGCTGTGTTTAAGCTGCTGGCGTTCCGGCGTAAACACCAGGGAACAGGTCCCATTCACGGTTTTTTCACCGGCTTTGACCTGAACCACCTGTCCGGCAGCTTTGCCTTCACAGGCCGTTTTGATCTGCTGCATCATCTGGCGGCGTTCAGTACGCAGCTGCTGCCATTGTTCACGCTGTTCCGGGCTTAGGCGTGCATGTTTGCCGTGCATGGAGTGAGCCATACGACCTTCACGTTCCGGCGTTGCTGTACTATTGGTTGACTGACAGGCTGTCAGTGTCCCGACACTGAGTAAACCCACTGAAACAAGCGCAATTTTTGTCATCGTTTTCATGATTATTGTCTCCACACAGAACCGCGATACAGTTATCTTTAACTGCGACAAGAATAAATAATAAAGATGAAGAAACAATGGAGAGTTTTTTCAGACACTGTTCGCTACAATAGTGAAATAAAAGAAAAATTGAGATGAGTGTTTTGAAAATACGCCGGATTCCAATCGCCCTGCGCCTGTTTTTGACTGTGCTATTGACCGCGCTGGTCATTTCCACGGTCAGCCTGTGGGTGCTGCACTGGAATATGCAACGCAATTTCACCAAATACGTGGCCGATGTCGAAATGCAGAAGCTGGATCATGTGATTCATAATCTGGCCGGTGTGTATGGCGTCTATCATGATTGGGGCAATGCCATTCAGGCACAAATCCTGCAAATTGAAGGGCAGGCCGGCCCGGAAGATTATGACCGCCTGTCGCGCTGGTGGTTGCGCCGTCAGTACGATATTGCCTTGCAGCAGCGTTATTTTGAAGAACATACCTTAATGAATGTGGCGCCAACGCTGGCTGAACCAGATCCGCAGAAACGCCAGGCCTCGCAGGAGGAACTAAAATGGCTGGAAATGAATCTGCCTTCCGAGTACCGTCCCTTTGAAGGCCTGAAATTTCCTTTAAGCGCGCAGCAGAATACCACCCGGGTTAATCAGGGCAGTGCCCAGAACCCGCGTCCGAATCAGCCACAATCGGATGGCAAAAAACAGTTTATTTCCATGCCGGACCGTTTGGGTCTTAGTTCACGTCTGGCTTTATATGATGCCAAGCGTCAGTTTGTGGTCGGTGAGCCGGCAGAAGGACAAATGTCGTATCGCCCGATTTTAATGAACAATCAGGTGGTCGGCTATCTGGGTTTAAAACCGGTGCTGGATCAGGATGATGCGCTCAGCATTAATTTCTTTAGCGAACAAAAGCGTTATCTGCTGCTGATTTATGGTCTGTCCTTTATTGCCAGTTTACTGGTGGCCTGGTTATTGGCGACCTATTTTAAAAAGCCGATTCAGCGTCTGCTCAATGGGACCCGTGAACTGACCAAAGGCAATTATCAGTATCAGGTGAAAGTAAACCGTAATGATGAGTTGGGTGATTTATCTACAGAGCTGAATCAGCTGGCAGTCATTTTAGATCAGCATGAAACCTCACGCCGGCAGTGGGTGGCCGATACCTCGCACGAATTAAAAACCCCGCTGGCAGTGTTACAGGCCCAAATTGAGGCTATGCAGGATGGTATCCGTAAAGCCACACCGGAACACTTAGATGCGATGATGCGTCAGGTCAGCAGCCTGAAAAAACTGACTCAGGACCTGGCTGATCTGGCGCAGGCCGAAGCCATGCAGCTGAAATTCTATCTGGCCTCAATCAACCCTTGGCAGGTGATTGAACAGGAAGTCGAGAATTTCCGGCCGAAGTTTGAACAGGCCGAGTTAAGCGTGCGTCTAGAAGGTGAAGCTGTGCCTTTACAATTAGATATAGACCGCTTTAAACAAATTATGGTGAACTTGATTGCGAACAGTATTCGTTATACTGAGGCCGGTGGGCAGGTTCATATTCATAGTGAGCAGACGGCAACAGAATGGAGTGTCTATGTCGATGACAGTCCATTTGGCCTGACCGATGAACAGCTAGCCCGTTTAGGCGAGCGTTTTTACCGGGTGGATGATTCGCGTACGCGGAGCACTGGCGGTACCGGTTTAGGTCTGGCGCTGTCTGCTAAAATTGCGCAGGCCATGGGTGGCCAGCTGAGTTTTGCGCATTCGCCATTGGGTGGCTTGCGCTGCAAACTGACTTTCCCGATTCCGACCAAACAATAAAAGGAAAAGATATTCATGAAACATGTCATGCTGGTTGAAGATGAAGTTGAACTCGCTCAATTGGTCCGCGACTATCTTGAAGCTGCTGGGTTTGAGGTCAGTATGTTTCATGATGGACAAGAAGCCTATAACAGCTTTTTGCAGCGTAAACCGAGCCTGATGATTCTGGATCTGATGGTGCCACGTATGGATGGGCTGACCATTTGCCGTAAAGTACGTGAGCAGTCCGATTTGCCCATTATTATGGTCACGGCGCGTACCGAAGAAATTGACCGGGTGCTGGGCCTGAATATGGGTGCAGATGACTATATCTGTAAGCCATTTAGTCCGAAAGAACTGGTGGCACGTGTGCAGGCAGTGCTGCGTCGCTTAGACCGCAAGGCTGAACCGGAAACCAATGATTTATTCCGGATGGATAAAGCCCAGCAACGCATTTGGTATCAGCAAAAAGCGCTGAACCTGACCCCAACCGAATTCCGTTTACTGGAGCTGTTTTTAGAGCATGTTGGGCAGGTTTATTCCCGTGCCCAGTTGCTGGACCATATTAACCCGGACAGTTTTGATGTTGCAGATCGGGTGATTGACAGTCATATCAAAAACCTGCGCCGCAAGATTTCCGAAGCGGCAGAAACCGGTAATCGTCATGAGTGGATTCAGGCAGTCTATGGGGTTGGCTACCGTTTTGAATATCCGGAAGATTAATTTCATGCGGAGTGAAAAAGCGAATAGATATGTGCCTATTCGCTTTTTTTATGAGAGTAGGTTGTGCAGTATTTAGGGGCAGGATGGTGATAAATCAACAGACTGATCAAGCATAAGACCAAGATAAAAGGGGGGGATTTCTAATATTATAATTTTTAAATGAATTTAATTTTTAACAAGAATATTTTGTAAATTTTAATAAGCCTGAAAATTGAAGTAAATAAAATTCCGGTATAATCCGCAGCCCGCTTTTGGGAATTTTTCTATGCACGTCAATACTGAGCTTGTCGCACGCTTAATTCAGCGCAATATCACCCCCGCGATACACTATGTTGAACAAACCCAGGATAGTTCCCGCCTGGAACATCAGATCAACTTCTGTGTACAGCAGATTATTGTCTGTTTAAATTCCGATACAGTGGCCACCATCAAAGCACTATTGCAGTATTTAATTGCAAAAAGCCAGCACAGCAGTGAACATTCAGGGTGGCGCAAAGCCTTTGAGTTGTTCAATGATAAATATAAAGTTTAATCGCTGATTTTACATACGAGAGACAGGATTAAACTGTGGGCACGATTTATCTCTGTGTTTTTGCCCGAGCTAAACACGCGAGCCTACAGTTTTGAGTAACGCTATACGTTGTCGATCCAGTTTCTTGAGTTTGGACACCACCAACGCATAAGAATTCAGCACTAAATCTTCGATTAAAGCTTCATCCAGCTCTTCATCTTCATACACTGAAATCCAGTGCTGTTTATTCATATGCCAGCCGCTACGAATATACGGATAAATATCACGCAGCATGGCACCATGATCTGGCGCTACTTTTAAATTAATGACCGCTTGTCCGTGCAGATAAAACTGTAACATAAAGACTTTATCCAGCACTTTAAACACATCACAACCCTCACCAAAAGGCTGGGTCACTGTGACTTCAGGCAGGGTAGTAGCGACTTTTGCCGCAAGTGGATGCAAAGCCATACGCAATTTAGGTTGAAGGGCACTTTGTGGATAATGCTGAAATTATCCACAATTTACCAGGCTAATGTGGATACTTTAAGACGAGCAGCTGACCATCACTTCAGGCACATCGCTTGGCAGCGGCGCTAAATCTTCCGGTTTTTCCAGCGCGGTCTGCCGGGTATAGGGTTGGCTGAGCAGGCGAAATAAACGCTCGACTTCAGAAAAATCATCCCGCTCGGCCAGTTCAATCGCTTTTTGCGCCATATGGTTGCGCAGGATGTAATGTGGATTGACGGCGGTCATGGCGGCATCCAGTTCATCGGTATCCTGATGTTCACGAATACGCTCATATTGCGTCAGGAAGGCTTCAAACTGACGGCGGTCCAGGCAGTCATCTTTAATCGTTTCATAGTCTTTATGTTGCAGGCGAATAAAGCTCTGGGTGTAATCCAGCTGCTCGCTTTGCAAGATTCTTAAAAAAGCCATCGCACAGTCAAAGCTGTCTTTATGGAAGCTGGGTAAGCCCATTTTCTGGTTTAAACCATGCTTGTAGTGTTCCAGGAAGGTCGGTTCAAAATGGGCCAGACATTGAGCCAGATCCGTTTTCCATTGCTCTTGGTCATCGTCTGCCGGACAAAGTGGAATCAGGTTGTTCAGCCAGGTCCACAAGTTCCAGTGCCCAATACTCGGCTGCTGCTGATAGGTATAACGTCCCTGATAATCGGAATGGTTGTTGATCCAGTTCGGACGGAAGCGCTCCATAAAACCGTAAGGGCCAAAATCCAGGGTAGAACCGGTGATATTTAAATTATCGGTATTCATCACCCCATGGGCAAAGCCGACCAGCTGCCATTGGGCAATCATCACTGCGGTACGCTGCACCACCTGTGTGGCAAAAGCTAAAACAGGCTGCTCGGCCTTCAGACATTCCGGATAATGCCATTCGATACATTTCTGGGTAAATTCAGGCAGTAAATCTGGCTGATATTGATTGATCCATTCAAAATGCCCCAGCCGAATATGACAGTCCGAGGTACGTAACATCATTGCACCCGGTTCCAGTTTTTCACGCTGTACCCCTTGGGTGGATGAAGTAAATCCCACGGCATTACTGGAAGGTACGCCCAAGGCATTTAAGGCATGACCGGCCAGATATTCACGAATCACCGAGCGTAACACCGCGCGACCATCGCCCATCCGTGAATAGGGAGTGGCACCGGCACCTTTTAAATGCAGATCAATGGTCTGCTGATGCTGGTCAACAATCTGGGCAATCAGTAAACCACGTCCATCACCGAGCTGGCCGGCCCATTGCCCGAATTGATGCCCGGCATAAACCATGGCCAACGGCGGAAATTCAGCAAATGTTTTCTGGCCGCTACAGATTTCGACCCACTGTACTTTGTCTTCATCTGACCATTGCAGTTCATCGGCCAGTGCTGCATTGAAATGCCCGGCTTTGGCGCCTTTTAAAGGCAGCGGTTGTTGCTGGTGATACAGACGGGAAGGCAGGGTAGGATAGCGCGAGTTAAATTGCATTGCAGAACAGCCATTCAGAACAGGCCTTCACTATAACAAACTTGGCTGGAGAAAAGTGTCGTGTTTCCGAATAGAAAAAGCCTCCATCAGGATAATGCCAGTCAGTTAAGCAAATATTAGAAAAATGTAGTAAAAATGAGTGTATGTAAATACGCTCATTTTTTTATGTCTTTATCTGAACATTTAGAATCCACTCTTGAACATTCTCTCCCATCACTC